>JAHEBR010000007.1 GCA_024642185.1 Marivivens sp.
CTCGTCGATGATCGAGTGATGGATATGCATGGCCGAGCCCGGCTCGCCCTCGATGGGCTTGGCCATGAAGGTGGCGAAGCAATCGTGCTTGAGTGCTGCCTCTCTGATCAGGCGCTTGAAGTAGAATACCTCGTCGGCGAGCTTGACCGGATCGCCGTGGCGCAGGTTGATCTCAAGCTGGCCAGCGCCGCCCTCTTGGGTGATGCCGTCGATCTCGATCCCCTGAATTTCCGAGAATTCGTAGATGTCGTCGATCACCGGGCCGTAATCATCCACAGCAGCCATCGAATAGGCCTGACGGGCGGCGGCGGGGCGGCCGGTGCGGCCCATCATCGGCTCGATGGGTTTGGCGGGATCGACGTTGCGGCCCACGAGATAGAATTCCATCTCGGGGGCGACGACGGGCGTCCAGCCCTCTTTCTTGTAAAGATCGACCACGCGCTTGAGGACGTTACGCGGCGCGCAGCCGATGGGCTTGCCCTTAAGATCGAAGGCATCGTGGATCACCTGCAAGGTGCCGTCTGAAGCCCAGGGGGCGGCGCTGGTGGTGGCGAGGTCGGGCTTGAGGATCATGTCGGGCTCGGTAAAGCCGTCTTCGGCCGCTTCGCCCCAATCGCCGGTGATGGTCTGATAAAAGATCGAATTGGGCAGGTGGAACGAGGTCTGGCGCTCCCACTTGGCGGCGGGAACAGCCTTGCCGCGGGCGATGCCCGGCAGGTCGGCGATCACGCATTCAACCTCGTCGAGGCGGTTGTTTTCGATATAGGTCCGCGCGGCGGCGGGGATCTTGTCAATCCAGGTACTCATGAAATCCTCTTTTCCTTGAAGAACGTGCCAAACATCTGCGCCACATGCGCGGCGTCGGTCTCGTCTTCGAGCCGGGCTATCGCGCCGGTCCGGATATGTTCCGGAACCACGCCGGGGGCGCGGTGCTCTAGCAGGTCTCCAATGTATTTCTTGTCAATTTCGGGATGGGGTTGGACCGTGAAGGCCTTGTCCCCGTAAAGAAGCGCGGCGTTCCGGCAGAAATCGTTGCTGCCGACGACGATCGCATCGGGAGGAACCTCAACGACCTGGTCCTGATGCCAGGCGTTGAGGGTCAGTTCCTTCTCGCCAAGTTTGTATTTGGTGGCGCCCACGGCCCAGCCGTCCTTGAATTTCTCGACCTTGCCGCCAAGGGCTTGGGCAATGATCTGATGGCCAAAACAGACCCCGATGAGAGGAATGCCCTTGCCATAGATCTCGCGGATCAGAGCCTCAAGCGGCTTGATCCAGTCGTGATCCTCATACACCCCGTGGCGCGAGCCGGTGATGAGCCAGCCGTCCACGACATCGGCGCTTGCGGGAAATTCATTGTCGACCACGGCATAGTTCACCGTCTCGAACCCCTCGGCGCCAAGAAAGCGCGCGAAGATTTCGGGATAGTTGCCATTGGCCGCCTGAAGACTGTCTGCGACGTGTCCGGTTTGCAGGATACCGATTTTCATAAAACACCGTGAATTGCGGCGGCCCCTTGCGGCTGCCTGAGTTTTCGTTGGCCGATCTCAGACCGTGTCGAGATAGAGATCCAGTTTTTCGCTCTCGCTCATGGACGAGAGATAATGCAACTCTTGCCGCTTCGTCAGCACAAGATTTTGGATCAGATGCGTCGGGAATATCCGCTCGGCGATATCGCTTTCCTCGAACCGATCGATCGCGGCTTCCCAGGTATCGGGGATCTGCGGCTGATCCTGCTCATAGGCATTGCCCGAGATTGGCGGCGGCGGGGTCAGTTTGTCTTCGATGCCGATCAGGGCCGAGCCCAGAACGGCGGCCAGGAAAAGGTAGGGGTTCACATCCCCGCCCGCGACCCGGTGTTCGACCCGGCGCGCCTTGAAGCTGCCGCCGGGCACGCGAACGCTGGCGGTGCGGTTATCATAGGCCCAGCAGATGCCGGTTGGCGCATGGCTCTCGGGCACGAGGCGCTCGTAGCTGTTGCCATGCGGCGCAAAGATCAGCGTCAGGTCGGCAATGCCTTTGAGGCAGCCGGCGATGGCCTGTTGCAGGGCAGGGGTGCCCTCGAAAGTGTCGTTGGCAAAGATGTTCTTGCCGTCTTTGTCGATCACCGAGAAATGCACATGCATCCCGCTGCCGGCATAATCGGCATAGGGCTTGGCCATGAAGCTGGCCGCCATGCCGTGTTTGCGGGCGAGACCGCGCACCAGCATCTTGAAGAAATAGGCGTCATCGGCCGCCTTGAGCGCGTCGTCAACGTGCACGAGGTTGATCTCGAACTGGCCAAGGCCAACTTCCGAGGTCGCCGCCTCGGTCGGGATGTCCATCGCCTCGCAGCCGTCATAGAGATCGTTGAAGAAGGAATCGAACGCGTCGAGGGCGCGCAGGCTCAGGATCTCGGCGCCGGGGCGGCGTTTGCCCGAACGGGGCGATTTGGGCTGGCGAAGCTCGATGCCGGAATCGTCGACGAGATAGAATTCCATCTCCGTCGCCACCACCGGCCTGAGGCCAAGCGCCTTGTAGCGATTGACCACATTGGCAAGGGCATGGCGGGGATCGCCTTCGAAAGCGTCGCCCTCTTCGGTATACATCCACAAGGGCAGAAGGGCCGATGGCGTCTCAAGCCACGGCAGGGGCACATAGCCCCGCTCTGTGGGCATCAAGACCCCGTCAGGGTCGCCGATTTCAAAGACGAGGGGGCTGTCCTCCACGTCCTCGCCCCAGATGTCGAGGTTGAGAACCGAGAGCGGAAACCGCATCCCCTCTTCCTCGAGTTTGCGGGCAAAGCGGATCGGAACGCGCTTGCCGCGCGCCTGTCCATTGAGGTCGGCCGCACCGGCGCGCACGTTGCGAATTTCAGGATGCTCATCGAGCCAGCTAGTCATTTTGTCACCAGATAAATGGCGCCAATGCCTAGACGTTCAGAAGCGGAGCCGCAGGGATTTGCCTGTCAGTCGTGCGCTTGCACACCGCTGGCCACCCCCGCTCGGGGTGCCGCATTTGAGGTCCATGCCCTTGGGCCTAATGCTTTTATGATCAAATTCCTCGTAGAGGGTTGTAGCAGCCAGATTCGGAGGAATTACCCGATCCGGACCCACCCTGAAAATTTGATCATATGTGTGATACTACCGGATCAGGTTCACACGCAAGCGAATTCTGGCGCGGCGATCTTTCGGCAGATGCTTGTTGAGGTGTTTGTTCATCATCCCGAAGAGGCCGATCACGGTCAGGGTCAGCAAAATGAAGTAAAATGCGAGGATCGGATAGGGGATGAACGGGTTGAACGTCTTGTCGGCAAAATAGCTCGCATAATAAAGCGCATCGCCCCTTTGCTGCGAGGCCGGAAAGCCAGAGAAGAACACCAATGTCGTCGCGTGGAAGAGGAAAATCGCCTCGTTGGTATAGGCCGGCCACGCAAGCCGCAGCATCGTCGGCCAGATCACCCGCCGAAAGCGCGGCCAGCCCGACATGCCATAGGCATCCGCCGCCTCAACATCGCCCTTCGGCACCGACATGAGCGCGCCATAGAAGATCTCGGCGGAATAGGCGGCAGTGTTGAGGAACAACACCAGAAGCGCCCCCAACCAGGCCGAGGTGAAGGCTCCCAAGTAGGGATAATCGGACTTGAGACTCTGAAACAGGAAATAGGCAAAGAAGAACTGGATGAAGAGCGGCGAGCCGCGAAAGACGAAGATAAACCACTCGGCCGGTTTGCGGAGCCAGAACTGATGGTGGGCCTTGGCAACCGCCACGCCGGTGGCCAGAAGGAAGCCGGAAACAAGCGCCAGAACCCCGAAATAGATGTTCCAGATCATCCCCGAGCCGATCAGGGTGAACTGCTGGCACAGTGTGAAATCTGTGCGCGGCAGGAGCCGCTCGCCAATCCCCTGCGAGCGTAGTGCATAGTCGGCAATCGTATCCCAACAGCTCATGCGGCGGCCTTTCCACGGCCGCGTGGGCCTTTGCGCTGTTTTTCACCGGCCAGCGTGGCCTGCCCGTGCGACAGACGGCGGGAAATCTTGGCCAGCACGATCTCGGAGACCTGCGTGAAGGCGAGATAGAAGACGAGGAGTGCCAGGAAATACCACACGCGCCAGTCACCATGGGGATAGTCGGTGAACTGCGGCGTCTTCATGCCCCCAAGCTCGCGCGCCCAATAGACGATATCTTCGACGCCGAGGAGGAACAGAAGCGGCGTGGCCTTGATCAGGACCATCCACAGGTTCGACAGGCCGGGCAGGGCAAAAACCCACATCTGCGGCACCATGATCCGCCAGAAGGCCTGCCTGTGCGACATGCCATAGGCTTCGGCTGTCTCCATCTGGGCGTGGGGCACGGCCCGCATGGCACCATAAAGCACGTTGGCGGCAAAGGCGCCAAAGACGATCGCGAAGGTCAGGACGGCAAGGAAGAAGCCGTAAATTTCATGATAGACCTGCGGCGAGGAGGAAAGCGGCAGCTTGGCCGCGGCGCAGACGATGAAATCGTTGCCCTGCCGGATCGGCTGATCCCAGTCGGGGCATTTGATCTGGTGCCGGATCCACTCGAAGCCCTGATCCAGCGCGATCACGAAGAAGAGGAAGAAGGCGATATCCGGCACGCCGCGGACGACGGCGATATAGCCTTTGCCAAACCAGCTCAGGGGCCGGAAATGCGAGCGCGCGGCCGCAGCGCCGCCGAAACCGAAGAGAAGGGCCGCCGGTGCGGTGATCGCCAGAAGAAGAAGGACTGTGCCCACGGCCCAGTAGAGCCCCATGTGCTTGCCCGTGGTCAGGTAGCAGGAGAGCCACTCGATGCCAGCGAGGCTGGCCGGATCGGCGCAGTATTCAAACATGGGACCGTGAGGAAAAGAGGGGGCGGCGGCACCCGAAGGCGCCGCCGCTGATGGGTCTTAGTAGCCCGGGGATTCTTCGCCGAACCACTTGGCGAGAAGCGCGTTCAGCGTGCCATCGGCCTTCATCGAGTCGATGGCGGCGTTGAACTTGTCGCGCAGCTCGTTGTCGCTCTCGCGCAGGCCCATGCCAACGCCGCCGCCGAGCGCAACGTCTTCACCGACAAACATCAGAGCGCCGCCCGAGGCCTCGACCACCGGCAGGAGGAAGTCGTAATCGGCGAACACGGCATCGACCTCACCGTTCTGGACCGCGGCGATGGTCTCATCGGCAGTGGCGAACTCGAGAAGGGTCGCGCCCGACTCGGCGATATAGGCGGCCTGAATGGTCGCGGTCTGGGCCGAGATCACGCCACCGGCGAGATCGACGTCAGCGGAGGCCGCAACATAGACCGAAGCAGTCGGCGGATAGTAGTCTTGGGTGAAGTCGATGACTTCGTCGCGCTCGTCGGTGATCGACATGCCGGCGATGATGGTGTCGTAGTTGCCCGAGACAAGGTTCGGAATGATCGAATCCCAGTCGTTGGTGACCCACTCGCAGGTCAGGCCAGCGCGGGCGCACAGCTCGTCGCCCAGCTCGCGCTCAAAGCCGGCAACTTCGCCGTTGTCGTCGATGTAGTTGTACGGAGGGTAGGCGCCCTCGGTGCCCATCCGCACAACATCGGCCATGGCCGCGCCGGCAGTGAGCGCCAGAACGGCGGTGGTGAGGATCAGTTTCTTCATTGGGGTCTCCCTAGGTTGAGAATCAAGCCGACACGGTGGCCGACAGGAACTGTTGAAGTCGTTCGGTCTTGGGGCTGCCGAAGAGCGATTTGGGATCGCCTTCTTCTTCGATTCTGCCCTGATGCAGGAACACGACATGATCACTTACATCATTGGCAAGGCGCATGTCATGGGTCACGAGGATCATGGTGCGCCCTTCCGAGGCGAGATCCTTGATAACTTTGACGACCTCCTGCTCAAGCTCGGGATCGAGCGCCGAGGTCGGCTCGTCGAAGAGGAGCGCCTTGGGCTCCATACACAGCGCGCGCGCGATGGCGGCGCGCTGCTGCTGGCCGCCCGAAAGCTGCGCGGGAAAGGCGTCGCATTTGTCGCCGATGCCCACCTTGTCGAGATAGCGCCGCGCTGCGGCCTCGACCTCGGTCTTGTCGCGCTTGAGAACGTGAAGCGGGGCTTCCATGACGTTCTGCAGGATTGTCATATGCGCCCAGAGATTGAACTGCTGGAACACCATCGACAGGTTGGTGCGGATGCGGATCATCTGCTCGCGGTCGGCGGGATGCCGATGCAGCCCCTCGCCACGCCAGCGCACCGGTTCGCCGTTGAAAATCACCTCGCCCTGCTGGCTGTCTTCCAGAAGGTTGCAGCAGCGCAGAAGCGTCGATTTGCCAGAGCCCGACGAGCCGATAAGCGAGACAACATGGCCCGCCGGAGCGGTGATATCGACACCCTTGAGGACTTCCAGAGCCCCATAGGATTTATGGAGATCACGGATCTCGATGACCGGTGTTTTCGTCGTCACGGCGGGCAGCACTTTCTTGTTCAGGCGTGGAGTAGGGCGGAATTTCCGCCCCTTTGCAACGCCCTTTCTGAGCGGCTGAGCAGTCGCCTTGATCATTTTGTGCATCGGTTTTGATCAGTTTGCCCAGAAAGAGAGCGGCGGCGGCAGCACCGGATCATAGGCCTCGGGCGGCAGAACAACAATCCCGCGCAGCCCGAGAATCGACGCGTCCGCTGGGCCGAGGCCGGCGATGGCCTCGCCAATCGCCGCGCGGAACGGCGCGGGATCATTGCCGAGCGCCGTGATGAAGGTCATCCCCGGGCTCGGCGGTGTCGCCCCGATGACCTTCAGAGCGTCGATCTCCGGCACGGTCGGGGCCAAGACCCGCAGGGTCTGCGCGTCGATGGTGGCGAAATCCGCTTTGCCCGAGGCAACGGCACGCACCGAATCGATATGCGCGCCGGTCCTCAACGCAGGGTTCAGCCGAAAACCGGTCTTACGAGCCCAACTCGCCACCGCCCCATAGCCCGACTGCGACAGCGCATCGTTGTAGGCCATCGGTCGCCCGGCAAGAGCCTCGGGCCGCACCGCCCGATCCTCCTTCCGCACCACGAAGAGCGAGCGGTAATAGCCCGGCTCGCACCCCTCAAGCTCATAATCCGAGGCCGCTATAGGGGTCACCTTGCCCACAAACTTCGTCCGGTAGGGCAGGTTGCAGATCTGCCCAAGCGTGAGATCGGGCCGCGCCCAGCCATCGGAATAGAAGGTCTCGCGGTCAAGCGCCTCCGGCGCCGCAACACCCCGCGCCCGCAGCCCATCCCGGATCGCCCCCCAAAGCCGGTCATGCGCGGCGCGATTGTCGGGCCGGTCATACATGGGCAGGGCGGCGAACATCGCTAGCCTCCTTGGCCTTCCAGCCGGCGCCGGATCGCGTTGCTATCCTGATCCGATAGCCCGAGCATCGGCGCCACCATCCGCATCAGTGCGTCCTCATGGGTATCGCGCTGGCCATCGGCCAGAACGATCTGCCACATCGCCTCGATCACGCCCGCCCGATCGTCATAATCAACCGCCGCCTTGATGGCGCGGGTGAAGCGGACCGTGTCGGGCGCCTCATGCTCGATCGCCTCGCACTCCGCCCGAAGCTCCGCGGCCTCAACCGGACCGAGCTCATAGCGCCGCGCCAACACCCGGTCGATCCGGGCGATCTCATCGGCGGAATAGTCGCCGTCCGACTTGGCGATCCTGACGAGCAAGGCGCCAAGGGCGATACGGGCATCGGCCCCGTCAAGCGGATCGGGGGCGGAAGAGGAAAGCTGGCGAAGGAGTCGACTAAGCATGGATCAGGTATAGGCGCCCTGGATCAGCCCGAAAAGGGGGCAAGCCCCTCAAAGAGCCGTGAAAGCCGCGCCGCCTCGGCGCTAAAGCCATAGGGCGGGTTGATGACGAAAAGCCCCGAGCCCACCATCCTATGCCCCTCGCGCGCCGGCGGAAACCGCACCTCGTGGCGCACCCCGTCCGGCAAAGCCCGCTCCAGATCGACAACCATCGAGCGATGCAGCCCCGAGGTCAGGATCGGATACCAAAGCATGATCACCCCCACGGCCCAGCGCCCGTGCACCTGCCGCACGAGCCTTGCCGCCGCCTCATAATCGCCCTTGATCTCATAGCTTGGGTCGATGAGCATCAGCCCGCGCTTGGGCTCCGGCGGCACAAGACGCAACGCCATCTTGGCCCCGTCTTCCTTCAAGACCTGCGCCCGCCCGCCCATCACCTCAACCAGCGCTGTATGCTCTTGCGGATGCAGCTCGGCCAGAACCATCCGGTCGCCCGCCCGCAGGAACGCCTCAGCCACCAAAGGCGAGCCCGGATAGGCCGACACCCCATGCTCGGCCCGCACCTTGCCAAGCGCGGCCGAATACGGATGTTCCGCCGCAAACCATCCAAGTCCCCCGACCCGCGCAATCCCCGCAGCCGCCTCTCCGGTCTTCACCGCCTCCGGCGCATCCAACTGGTAAAGCCCGCGCCCCGCGTGCGTCTCAAGATAGCTGAGCGGTTTGTCCTTCTGCGTCAGATACCCCAGCATCCACGCCAAAAGCGCGTGCTTGTGCACATCGGCCATGCTGCCTGCGTGATAGCCATGCTGATAGGAAAGCATCCCGCCTCCGCTTCTTTTGGCCCAAATACTCCGGGGGAGCCCCGAAGGGGCGGGGGCAGAGCCCCCTCTTGTCAAACGAGCCGCGAGGTATCCACCGCCGCACGGATGAAATCGGCAAACAGCGGATGCGGCGCAAAGGGCTTGGATTTCAACTCGGGGTGATACTGCACGCCGATGAACCACGGATGGTCCTTCCACTCGACGATCTCCGGCAAACGCCCGTCCGGGCTCATCCCCGAAAATACCAGACCACAGCTCTCAAGCTTGTCCTTGTACTTCAGGTCCACCTCATAGCGGTGCCGGTGCCGCTCCTCGATCGTCGTCGCGCCATAGACCTCCGCCACCTTGGAGCCTTCCTTGAGGTTGGCGGTATAGGCGCCAAGGCGCATGGTGCCGCCCTTGTCGTCATCGGCCTTGCGGCTCACCTTGTGGTTGCCCTGCACCCACTCTTTCAGGTGATAGACCACCGGCTCAAAGCGCTTCTCGCCCTTCTCGTGGTCAAATTCTTCCGAGCCCGCCTTGGCAACACCGGCCACATTCCGCGCGGCTTCAATCACCGCCATCTGCATCCCCAGACAAATGCCGAGATAAGGCACATTGCGCTCGCGCGCGAATTGGGCGGCCTTGATCTTGCCTTCGGTGCCGCGCTCGCCAAAGCCGCCGGGCACAAGGATCGCGTGATAGCCGGAGAGACGTTCGCCCACGTCTTCGCGGTCGAAATCCTCGGCATCGACCCACTGGACATTGACCTTGACCCGGTTGGCCATGCCGCCGTGGGTCAGGGCTTCCTTGATCGATTTATAGGCATCCTCAAGCTGGATATACTTGCCGACAATGGCGACATTCACCTCGCCATCGGTGTTGTAAATCCGGTCTTGCACATCGAGCCATTTGTCGAGGTTGGGCTTGGGCGCGGGCGAGATTCCGAAGGCATCGAGCACGGCCTGATCAAGCCCCTCGCGGTGATAGGCCAGCGGCGCCTCATAGATCGACTTCAGATCATAGGCTGCAACAACGTGCTCTTTTCGAACATTACAGAACAGCGCGATCTTCTCGCGCTCGCGCTCGGGGATCGGATGCTCAGAGCGGCAGACCAGTACGTCAGGCGCAAGGCCGATCGACTGGAGCTCTTTCACCGAGTGCTGGGTCGGCTTGGTCTTCAACTCGCCCGAAGCGGCCAGATAGGGCAGAAGCGTGAGGTGCATGAAGATGCACTCGCCGCGCGGCTTTTCATGGGCAAACTGGCGGATCGCTTCGAAAAACGGCAGGCCCTCGATATCGCCCACCGTGCCGCCGATCTCGCAGAGCATGAAATCCACCTCTTCATCGCCGACGCGGAGGAAATCCTTGATCTCGTTGGTGACGTGCGGAATGACCTGAATGGTCTTGCCCAGATAATCGCCGCGCCGCTCTTTCTCGAGGACGTTGGAATAGATCCGCCCCGAGGAGACTGAATCGGTCTTGCGGCAGGCAACACCGGTGAAGCGCTCGTAATGGCCGAGGTCGAGGTCGGTCTCGGCGCCGTCGTCGGTGACGAACACCTCTCCGTGTTCAAAGGGGCTCATCGTGCCCGGATCGACGTTGAGATACGGATCGAGTTTCCTCAGACGAACCGAAAAACCGCGTGCTTGCAAAAGCGCCCCAAGTGCCGCCGAAGCCAGGCCTTTTCCAAGCGAGGAGACCACGCCGCCGGTAATGAAAACATATCTCGCCATGGGCCGCTCGTCCCCTTTTTCTATCTTCAAATTTCAGGAAATGCGGCCCCGCGAGGCATCCTTCAGGATCGCATCATCACGGGGTTTAAGTTTAACCGGATTCGCCCCGCAAACGCAACCGGTTACGCAACATGATGTTGCGTATGCCCAAGTGGGGGCAAAAGCTTGTGGTTAGTTGCCGCTGGGAAGCAGCGGCGCGCCGTCGGTCGCACTCGGCATCAAGAGATCCGAGCCAAGATCCGGCGAGGTCGTCACCGGCGCTTCGACCGGAGCCGGAGCCGCGCCGAGGCGGTCGATCACCGAAACACCGGCCGATTTCTCGGCGGCGATGATGGTGAGCGCGATCGAGGTGCAGATGAAACCGATGGCCAGCGCCCAGGTCACCTTGCCCATTGCCGTGGCCGCGCCGCGGGCCGACATGACCCCGCTGCCACCGCCACCTGTCAGGCCGCCGCCTTCGGAGCGCTGCAAAAGCACCGCGCCAATCAGCGAAAGCGCAAGGATCAGGTGAATGACAAGAACAACGTTTTCCACGGCTTCTCTTTCCGGTTCGACAGCGCGCTATCTAGGCAAGTTTGCCGCGCGGGGCAAGGCACGATCTGACTGGATTTGAAAAACCGCCCGAGGCATTGTGGGCTCATGCCCCATGATCATGACCACGACCACCATCACGCCCACGCGGTTCTGCCGTCCGAGCCCGCCCTGCGGGTCAAGGCGCTTGAGACGCTTCTGACCGAGAAGGGCCTTGTCGATCCGGCCGCGCTCGACGCCATCATCGACACCTACCAAAACAAGATCGGCCCCAAGAACGGCGCCGAGGTTGTGGCCCGCGCCTGGGCCGATCCGGCCTTCAAGGCGGCGCTTTTGGCGGATGGAACGGCGGCGGTCTCCGAGATGGGATTCTATGGCCGACAAGGCGAACACGTCATGGTCGTCGAGAATACGCCCGAGGTTCACAACATGGTCGTCTGCACGCTGTGCAGCTGCTACCCGTGGCCGCTCCTCGGCATTCCGCCCGCCTGGTATAAATCCGACGCCTACCGCGCCCGCGCCGTGCGCGAACCGCGTGAGGTTTTGGCGGAATTCGGCGTGACGCTCCTGCCCACGCAAAAGGTCCGGGTTTGGGATTCGACCGCCGAGATGCGGTATCTCGTGCTGCCGATGCGCCCTGAAGGAACGGAAGGGTTGAGCGCCGAAGATCTTGCCACCCTTGTCAGCCGCGACTCGATGGTGGGCACCGGCCTCGCCCAAGGCCCGGCAACATGAGCCGTATCCACGACATGGGCGGGCGGTTTGGCGATGGGGCCGTGATCCCCGACACGCCAGATGCACCGGTTTTCGACAAGGATTGGCACGCGCGGGCCTTGGCGGTCACCTTGGCCGCAGGGGCCTTGGGCCAGTGGAACCTCGATATCTCGCGCCATTCGCGCGAAAGGCTGGCCCCGAAGGATTACAGCCGCTTTTCCTACTATGAGAAATGGATGGCCGCGTTGGCCAACCTTCTCGTGGAAAAGGGCGTCGTGACAGAGGAGGAATTGCAGGCCGGTCACGCCAAAGGTGGCTCGCCCTTGGCAGATCGCAAGCTCATGGCCGCCAATGTCGGCGCAGCTCTGGCCAAGGGCGGCCCGGTTGACCGTCCCGGTCCGACCCCCCGCTTCAAGCCCGGCGAGAGGGTGCAAACCCGCCACCCCACCGCCAATGCCTTTGTCGCGGGCGGCCACACCCGCTTGCCGTCTTACGCCTCGGGTCAGACAGGCGAAGTCCGCGCCTTCCATGGCTGCCACATCTTCCCCGACGCCCACGCGCACGGGCGCGGCGAAGACCCGCAGCCGATCTATGCCGTGGCCTTTCCCGCACAGGCGCTCTGGGGGGCAGGGGCCGATCCGCGCGACGAGGTGATCCTCGATCTCTGGGAGCCCTATCTGGAGCGGGCCGATGGATGAGCCGGTCTTTTCCGCCCCCTGGCACGCCCAGCTTTTTGCGCTGACCGTGCATCTCAGCGAGGCGGGGCATTTCTCGTGGAGCGATTGGACCCAGACCTTCGGCGCCGCGCTCAAGCGCCACGGGCTTTCCAAGGAACTCGACGGGGGCGACGACTATTTCGCCGCTTGGCTTGAGGCGCTTGAGGTGATCCTCAAAGACGTGGCCGGAGCCGAGGACATCGCCTCGCTCACCGACCAGTGGCGCCGCGCCTATCTCAACACGCCCCACGGCGCGCCGGTGCGCCTTGCAGCGGACTGACTATTCGTTGTCGTCGTAGTCATCCACGTCGAGCTGCCCCGACAGGCGCCGCCGCACAATCGACCAGCCAAGCCCGATTGCCAGAACCAGCGACAGGATCAGGAGGCCCAGCCATGTGTTGACCGTGGGATTGGTGAGGTCGATCACGCCATAATCGTAAAGCACCCACAAGAGCGTTCCGGCCACGGCAATCAGCAGGATCATCCCGAAGACGCCGATCGAGCGCAGCGTAGCGCGCACATAGATCACATAGCCGATGAACAGGATGAGCCCCGACAGGACCACGAGCGACATCTGATCGCCCCAGCCCACGCTGGCCCAGTGGGCATAGTTCCACTTGGTCGGGTTATAGGTTGCTGCCAGCAGGGCAAAGGCAAAGCCCCAGCGCAAGAGAAAGCCCATCTCAGCCTCCGATTGTCTTCAGGCAAAACATGGCGCGGCAGGGCGCCCCCGTCCAGCCCTGCGGCGAAATTGAGGTTTCGCTTCATGGGGCGCGGCGCTATACGGGCGCGGGTTTACTCGAGAGGGATTCCAATCATGGCAAACGTAGTGGTTGTCGGCGCACAATGGGGCGACGAGGGCAAGGGCAAGATCGTCGACTGGCTGAGCGAGCGGGCCGATGTGATCGCCCGCTTTCAGGGCGGCCATAACGCGGGCCACACTCTGGTGATCGACGGGACGGTCTACAAGCTGCACGCGCTGCCTTCGGGTGTTGTGCGCGGTGGCAAGCTGTCGGTCATTGGCAATGGCGTCGTTCTCGACCCCTGGCACCTCGTGAAAGAGATCGCAGGCATCCGCGCCCAAGGTGTCGAGATCACCCCCGAGACCCTGATGATCGCAGAAAACACGCCGCTGATCCTGCCGTTCCACGGCGAACTGGATCGCGCCCGCGAGAGCCAGAATTCGGTCGCCAAGATCGGCACCACCGGCCGTGGCATCGGCCCGGCCTATGAAGACAAGGTGGGCCGCCGCGTGATCCGCGTGGCCGATCTGGCCGACGACGCAACGCTTGAGCTGCGGGTCGACCGGGCGCTCGTGCACCACAATGCGCTGCGCTCCGGCCTCGGCCTTGGCCCGATCGACCGCGATGCCCTTTTGGCCGAGCTGCGCGCCATCGCGCCGCAGATCCTGCCCTTTGCCGGCCCGGTCTGGAAGGTGATGAACGAGGCCCGCAAGGCCGGCAAGCGCATCCTCTTTGAGGGCGCACAGGGCGCGCTTCTCGACATTGATTTCGGCACCTACCCTTATGTCACCTCCTCGAACGTGATCGCAGGCCAAGCTGCCACGGGCACCGGCGTTGGGCCGGGTGCGATCGATTTCGTCCTCGGCATCGTCAAGGCCTATACCACCCGCGTGGGCGAGGGCCCGTTCCCTTCTGAGCTGTTCGATGCCGATGGCGAGCGCCTCGGCACCCGTGGCCATGAGTTTGGCACCACCACCGGCCGCAAGCGCCGCTGTGGCTGGTTCGACGCCTGCCTCCTGCGCCAGACCTGCGCGACCTCGGGGGTCAATGGCATTGCCCTGACCAAGCTTGATGTTCTCGACGGGTTCGAGACGCTCAAGGTCTGCGTTGGCTACGATCTCGACGGCGAGCGCCTCGACTATCTGCCGACCGCCGCCGACCAGCAGGCCCGCTGCATCCCGATCTACGAGGAACTGCCGGGCTGGAGCGAATCCACCGAAGGTGCGCGCAGCTGGGCCGATCTTCCGGCTAACGCGATCAAATATGTGCGCCGGATCGAGGAACTGATCGAATGCCCCGTGGCGCTTCTGTCGACCTCGCCCGAGCGCGAGGACACGATCCTCGTCACCGATCCTTTCGCGGATTGATCCGATGGCTCTGAGTTACAAGGCCCGCCGCAGGCTCTCGCTTCTGGTCCTGATCGTTGGGCTTCCGGCCTATGTGGTCATGGCTGTCACGATCATGTCGTCGATGGACCGCCTGCCGCATTGGCTTGAACTGCCGACCTATATCATCCTCGGGATCGCCTGGGCCTTTCCGTTGAAATTTGTCTTCCTCGGTGTGGGCAAGGCCGACCCCGACGCGCCGCAAGAAACAGACGGCGAGACATGAAAAAGGCGGAGGGGGTTCCTCCGCCTTTTTCCGTTTAATGTCTGGCTGATCAGCCCTGCGCCGCGCGCGGCTCGGGGCGGAAGCGGGTCTGATCCGAAATCTGGAAGCGACCGTTGCGGATCTTCATGATCCGGCCCTGCCGCAGCAGTGTCCCGAAAGAGCGCAGCCCATCTTCCCGGTTGAATTCGTCCGGCGACAGATCGCGAACCTTCTTCATGATTTGCGGGCGCGAGAATTCATCGACGCCCTCGACATAGGAGGTATAGGCAGCTGCCGCTTCGAGAAGCTCTGCAAGGCTCGAGGCGCCAACCTCTTCGGCATAATCGGCAAAGCTGCCGGCGCCGCGCGGGGCCGCCTCTTGCGGGCGTTCGACCGGCTCAGCGCGGCGCGGACGTACGGGCGAGATCGCTGCGGGCGCGGCTTTCGCCGGATCGATATCGACCCGCTGCGACGCGACAAGGCGCAGCGGCGCGGCGCGCGGGCGCTCGGTGCGTTCGGCACGGGGTTCGCTGCTTTCGGGGCGCGGGAGGCGGCGCACCGGTCGGATCACAGTGTCGAGGTCCTGACGGAAGGCACTACGCACTTCGGTATTATCGCCGGGCTTTTCACCAAGAGCACGTGCCGCCTCGGTCGCCGCATAGGCGGCCTTCAGGTGGGCGATCGCGTCGCGGCGAACCTTGTTCTCGGGTTGATCCATCTCGACATCGGTCTGGGACATGATCCGGGCCATCGCGGCCTCGTCGTCGTCCGGCTCGGCGCCGAGCATCTCGCGGGCGCTTTCGACCGGCGCGACGTCTTCTTCATCGAGGCCGTCATCTTCGAAAGCCATCTCGTCGGCTTCTTCGTCAGCCTCGTCCTCGTCGGCCCAGGCGAGATCACGCATCAGGGCCGCTTCGTCCTCTTCCGACAATTCGCCGTCGTCGAACTCGTTGAAAGCTTCGAGTTCTTCCAGACCGTCAAGTGCGGCCAGATCGGGCGTTTCGTCTTCTTCGTCGTCTTCTGCAGCGATGGCGGCGATCAGATCGGCATCGTCTTCTTCGCTGGCGTCATCTTCAGCATAGGCTTCCTCGGCGTCATCCTCGGCTTCCATCGCCTCGGTCAGCTGGAAAACTTTGCTGCTGATCGGTTCTTCGATGGTGCCGTCGGCGGCGAGGTCATCCTCGACCTCATCCCAGCCGTCTTCGTCGTCGTCGAAATCTTCGGCTTCGGCAACTGCGGCCTCATCGTCTTCGGAGACTTCGTTGAAGTCATAGTCCTCTTCGTCAAGGTCTTCATTGTCGTCGGCGGCAGCGATCAACGCCTCGAGCTCGGCGATGTCTTCTTCGCTGACCACATCTTCGAGGATTTCCTCGGGTAGCTCGGCCAGAACTTCTTCTGCAGCGACAAAGCCATCCTCTTCGCCAAGATCATCCTCTCCGGTCATCGCAGCGACGAGGTCGTCCGCGTCCTCGGCAACTGTCGGTAATTCAAAGGCCTGTTCGTCAAAGGACTCGACCGGCTCGGCGACAGCTTCTGCGACGAACTCTTCCAGTTCATCGTCAAAAGATTGATCGACGACAGGATCAGTCACAACCTCGGCAAGGGATAGGTCTTCGACATAGCTTTCGGAAGCGCCAGCCGCGACGGAGCGGCCAACGACCGCACGGATGCGTTGAAGTTTGGCGGCGACGCTCTCGGCATCGACGGTGGCGGGCGGCTCGTCGCGCGGTGCCGGCATCGGCGGCACATACATATCTTCGGTGGCTGTCTCGGTGGCGGGCTCGGGGGCGGGCTTGGGCGCGGCCTCGGTCTCGGCACGAACTGGTTGGGGCTCGGGTGCGGCCCGCGCTTCGTCGGCAATCGCCGCACGCAGGACAATTCCTGACGACTCCATACGCGCCTCGACCCGGCGATCAATCTCGCGCGCTGCAATACGGGCGAGCATATCGGCATCCGGCGTTGGCGGTTCGGCACCAAAATATCTGTCGTCTGACGCCAGGTCGCGGAAATACTCCGCAATCGCCTTCATCGTGTCGAAGGAATCGTCGAAACCTTCGAGCGTGCACGAAAAAGTGCCGTATGAGACGGTCAAAATCTTGCTCGATCCAACCATTCTTTACTCGCTTTCTGCCGTTCCCACCGCCAGTCTGTTTATCACCAATTGGTTCGCAACCCGGAACGGAAACGAGATCATGTCGGTGTCATTTTGTGACACTTTTAGGGAATGTTTCCAAAAATGGAGATAATGGTTGGCTGATCCGGTTATTGTTCGTTCGGGCGATGCGCTCATTCTTGTAGGCGGCGGACCGATTGTTGCGCAGCTTTTGACTCTCGCCACGACCGTTACGCCAAGAATCGCTGCCGCCGACGGTGGCGCCGGTGAAGTGCTCAACGCGGGGCTCGAGCCCGAGGCGATCATCGGCGACATGGACAGTCTCGTGCCCGAGGCGCGTGCGGCTTTCGCGGACCGACTATATCACATCCCCGAGCAGGAGACGACCGACTTCGAGAAATGCCTCACAAGGATCGAAGCGCCGCTCGTCATCGGGGTCGGGTTTCTCGGCGGGCGGATGGATCACAGCCTCGCCTCGCTCAACGTTCTGGCGCGGCATCGGGATCGGGCGGTGATCCTCCTGAACGAGGCCGATGTCTGCTGCATGGTGCCCGAGGCGGGCCTGCGGCTTTCGCTGCCCGAGGGGATGCGCCTGTCGCTCCTGCCGCTGGGCGCGGCGCGGCTTTGGACCGAAGGGCTGCGCTGGAATGTCGATGGGGCCGATATGGCACCGGACGGGTTTATCTCGATCTCGAACGAGGTGGCGGGCGAGGTCAGGCTTCGCGCCGAGGGGCCGGTTCTTCTCGCCGTGCCGCTCGAGGGGTTCGCTCCGGTTGTCAGCGCCGTGCAAGCCGCCTTTCGCGCAGGATGATGTAAAGCCCCGCGCCGATCGTCACGAGGATGCCAAGCGCAGCAAGGCCATTGGGCAGATCGCGGAATATGAGCCAGCCGATTACCGTGCCGAAGGGGATCTCGAGATACTGCATCGGCGCGAGGGTCGAGGCCGGGGCATGGCGCAGGCTCCACGTCATCAGAAGGTGCGCGGCGGTGCCGACTGATCCGAGCGCGAGAAGGAGCCAGCCAGTCGTCACGTCGAAAGCGGCAAGACCGCTGCCCGGCAGGTCGGGCAGGAAGATCAGGACCGGCAAGAGGATGGCGCTGGCCTGAAGTCCGCTCACCGCTTGCAGCGCGACGGGATCGACCTCTTTGGCAATCTGGCGCGTCACCAGCATGAAGAGGGCGAAGATCACGGCCACGCCCACCGGCAGGAGGGCAGGGGCGCCGACCTCGGCGAAATTGGGCTGGATGACCAAGAGAGTTCCGGCAAAGCCCACGACCGAGGCCCAGAGCCGATGCGGGCCTACCTCTTCGCCAAGAACGAACCTGCCCAAGAGCAGCATGATGAAAGGCATGACAAAGGCGATCGCCAACGCATCCGCGAGCGGCAGATAGCGCAGCGAGGTGAACATCGTGCTGATCCCCGCGATATGCAGAAGCGTGCGCACCGTCACAAGCGCCAGAACCCGCCCGCGCAAGGCCAGCGAGGCGCCGGTCAGAAGCGCAATCGGCAGAAGGATCGCCGCCTGCGCGGCAAAGCGCGTCAGGACCAGCATCCCCAGATCAAGCCGCGTTCCAAGAACCTTGGCCAAAGCGTCGCCCAAAGGGGCGAGCACGCAAAAGCCCAGCATAAACAGGATGCCGATAAAGGGCCGGTCGATCTGGGTGTCCCGCAGCATTGGTCAGGAGGGGCTGCGCGGCGGCGAGACCTGCGGCATCACCACCGACCCGCGCCGCGCCGTGATCCGCTCGCGGTGGACGATGTAAATGCCCGACAGCGCGATCACGGAGATGCCCGCCCATGTCAGAAGGTTCGGGAAGTCGCTGAAGAACAGATAGCCGAGGATCGCCGCGCTGATCAGTTCGAGGTAGTGCAGCGGCGCGAGTGTGGTCGAGGGGGCAAAGCGCAGGGCGTAGGTCATCAACAGATGCGCCAGCGCCGAGGCCGCTCCGACCATGCCGAGCCACATCCATTCGATCCCGTGGGGCATCACCGGATCGAGCGTCGGCCAATGGGTGAAATCGGCGATCACGATAAAGGGCAGGCACATGGCGGCGGCCAGCGTCGAGGTGTGGAACTGCATCGCCACTGGATGCAGCTCTCTGGAGAGGCGGCGGGTGATCAGGATATAAAGCGCGAAGAAAAGCGCCGTTCCCAGCGGGAAAAGGGCCACGGGGCCGAAGGCCACGAAACTCGGCTGGATCACCAGAAGCGAGCCGACAAAGCCCACGGTCGAGGCAGCGATGCGGCGCGGGCCGACCTCGTCACCGAACATGAACTTGCCGAGGAAGAGCAGGATGAAAGGCTCGACGAAAGCGATGGCCAGCGCGTCGGCAATCGGCATCACCTGCACGGCGGCGACGAAACAATAGGTCGAGACGATGAGGTAGATGGCCCGTAGAGCAAGCCGCCCGAGCGAGGCGCGGGGGATGCGCAGGCTCAGCCCCATCACCAGAAGCACCGGCAGCATGATCGCGCCTTGCACGATGAACCGCGCCAGAGTGATCTGGCCCACAGGGATCGTCGCGGCGGCGGCTTTCGATCCCACGTCGATGAAGGGCGCGGTCAGGCAGAAGCCGAGCATCAGAACGACGCCGAGGAGAATGCGATCGTGGGTCATGCCGCGTCCTTGGGGATAGCGGGCCGCGCGGCCCTCAGCAGTTGGGAACGTTGACGGCCAAGCCGCCGAGCGATGTCTCCTTGTATTTCTCGCTCATGTCCACACCTGTTTGCCGCATCGTCTCGATGGCGGCGTCGAGGGGGACAAAATGGGTGCCGTCGCCGCGCAGAGCGAGCGAGGCGGCGGAGACCGCCTTGATCGCGCCAAGGCCGTTGCGCTCGATGCAGGGGATTTGCACAAGGCCCCGGATCGGATCGCAGGTCATGCCGAGGTGATGCTCGAGGGCGATCTCGGCGGCGTTCTCAACCTGTTCGGGCGTGCCGCCCATCACCGCCGCAAGCCCCGCCGCCGCCATCGCCGAGGCGCTGCCCACTTCGGCCTGACAGCCGCATTCCGCGCCCGAGATCGAGGCGTTGAACTTGATGAGGCCGCCGATGGCCGCTGCGGTCAGCAGGAAGTCGGGGACCTTGGAGGCGGTCGCGCCCGGCACATGGTCGAGCCAATAGCGGATCGTCGCCGGGATCACCCCTGCCGCGCCATTGGTCGGCGCGGTGACAACCTGCCCTCCGGCTGCGTTTTCCTCGTTCACCGCCATCGCATAGGTCGACATCCAGTCGTTGATCGTATGCGGGGCGGAAAGGTTCATCCCGCGCTCGGCCAGAAGCGAGGTGTGAATGCCCTTGGCCCGCCGCTTGACCTTGAGCCCACCGGGCAGGATGCCGTCGTTCTCAAGCCCGCGGTTGATGCAGGTGTTCATCACCTCCCAGATGCGGGCGATCCCCGCGTCGAGGTCGGCGCCCTTGCGGCGGCTCAGCTCGTTCTTGCGCTTCATGTCGGCGACGGTCAGGCCGCTTTCGGCGGCCATGTCGAGCATTTCCTTGGCCGACTTGAAGGGGAAGGGGACGGGCGGGCCGTCGTCATGGTCCTTGCCCGCGGCCAGTTCCTCTTCGGTCAGGATGAAGCCGCCACCGACCGAATAATAGGTGACTTGGGTGATGACGTCGCCCTCGGCATCGACGCCTTTGATGATCATGCCATTGGCATGGCCCGGAAGGTTGGGGCCATAGTCGAAGACGAGGTGCTCTTTGGGGCGAAACTCAAGCGTCGGCAGGCCCTCGGGAGCCACTGTTCCCTCTGCCGTGATCCGCGCAAGCTCGGCCTCGGCCTTTTCGGCGTCATAGTCGTCGGCTCGAAACCCGGCGAGGCCGAGGATCGAGGCGCGGTCGGTCGCATGGCCGACGCCGGTGAAGGCGAGGCTGCCGTGCAGGGTCACGCGCAGGCCGGCGACCTTGAAGGGCTGATGCCGCAGGTGATCGAGAAACCGCGCGCCGGCGACCATCGGGCCGATGGTATGCGACGAAGACGGGCCAACGCCCACCTTGAACATATCGAAGACGGAGAGAAACATTTAGATCGGCGATCCTTCGGGGGGATTGGGGAATTCCGGTTCGGAGTAGGGCTTGTCGCCCAAGCCTTCCGCCTCGGCGCAACGGCGCGCGGCTTCGGTCGCCTCAAAGCGGCGGGCGAAGGCGAGAAGATTGGGATAATCGGTAAGGCTCAGCCAGCCGGGATTATTGCCATAGATCACCGGCCAGCGCAGCATCGGCGCGAGATAGCAGCCAAGGATCGAGTCTTCGGTGAGCCATGCGGGCGCGGCGTTGTCGAGAAGATGCAGATAGCCCCGGATCTGCCCGTGAATGGCGCGGTCAAGCTCGCCCATGTGTTCGGGCGACACCAGCCGGTCGGGGTAAAAGAGGATCCGCTCGGCGGCATGGAGCGCATTGGCGAGCCAGAAGAGCCATTTGAGGCCATCGCCGCGCTCGGGCGTTCCGGGGGCGGGGAAGAGCCTGCCCTCGCGCTCGGAGAGCCACAGGAGAATGGCGGCGGTCTCGAAGAGCGCGCCATCGGGGGTCTCGAGCGTCGGGATCAGGCCGTTGGGATTGATCGACAGATAGGCGGGCGAAGACTGTTCGCCCTTGGAGCGGTCCAGAAGCCGCACCTCATAGGGCAATTCCAGCATCTCGAGCGCCAGCCGCACGCAGAGCGAGGCGTTGTCGGGGGCATAGTGGAGGCGGAGCAGATCGGTCATGCGCCGAACCTATGGGATTGCTGGCTTTGCGTCTGCCGGAAAGCGACATTTCCAATCTGAAACCGGAAACGAAGGTCTTCCGCCTCTCGCGCCCGCCGCGCTTCTTTCCTATAAGCGAGGAGGAATCCTCTTGGAGCTGGCAGATGACCGACAACCTCTCTCCTATCGACAAGGCCAAATTTGTCGCCGCCAAACGCGCGACCCAGTATGTCCAGAGCGGCATGAAGGTCGGCCTTGGCACCGGCTCGACCGCCGCCTGGCTGGTGAAATGCCTTGGCGAGATGGTGCGCGACGAGGGCCTCAGGATCAAAGGTGTGCCCACCTCGACCCGCACCGCCGAACTGGCGCGCGAGGTCGGCATCGAGGTCATCACTCTTGATGAGGCAAAATGGCTTGATGTGACGATCGACGGGGCCGACGAGTTCGACGCCGATCTCAACCTGATCAAGGGCGGCGGCGGCGCGCATCTTCAGGAAAAGATCGTGGCGACCGCTTCGGATCAGATGGTGGTGATTGCCGATATCTCCAAACAGGTCGAAACACTCGGAGCCTTCCCCCTGCCGCTTGAGGTCATTCCTTTCGGCTGGCAGACAACCAAGACGCTTGTTGAAGAGGCGCTGATTGGCCTTGATGTCCTTGGCCGCAACACCAGCCTTCGGATGAAGGGCGAGGCGCCGTTCATCACCGACGAGGGCAACCACATCCTCGATCTGCATCTCAACCGGATCGGCAACGCGCGACAGCTGAGCCTTGTGCTCAATCAAATCCCCGGCGTTGTTGAAAACGGGCTGTTCATTGATATCTGTGACGCGGTGGTGATCGGCTATGGCGATGGCCGCGTTGAGGTTCGGGATATCAATGAAGGGACCGTGAGCGAAATGAAGTATGATTTCCTGACCAAGGACAACATCTTCACCGACATCGCGGACTAATCGATGAAATTTGATTACGATCTATTCGTCATCGGCGGCGGCTCGGGCGGGGTCCGGGCGGCGCGTGTGGCGGCGGCGGACGGGGTGCGCGTCGCTCTGGCCGAGGAAGACCGGATGGGAGGCACCTGCGTGATCCGCGGCTGCGTTCCCAAAAAGCTCATGGTTTTCGCCAGCGAATTCAGCGAGGCGATCTCGGATGCCCGCGCCTATGGCTGGGAACTGGGCGAGGGCCGGTTCGACTGGCCGACCTTCCGCGCCAAGCTCCATGCCGAGTTGGACCGCCTCGAAGGCGTCTACCGGCGCCTCCTCGATGGTTCGGGGGTGACGACCTATAACGCCCGCGCCACCGTGAAGGATGCCCATCATGTGGCGCTCTCCACGGGCGAGGTCATCAGCGCGGGGCATATCCTGATTGCCACCGGCGGTGTGCCGTCTGTTCCCGATCAGCCGGGGGCCGAGTTGGGCATCACCTCGAACGACATCTTCAACCTCGAGGAATTGCCCGCCTCGATCCTGATCGTCGGCGGCGGCTATATCGCCTGCGAATTCGCGGGCATCCTCAACGGGCTTGGTGTCAGGGTGACGCAATACTATCGCGGCGCGCAGATCCTGCGCGGCTTTGACGACGAGGCGCGGGGTATGATCGCCGACCAGATGCGCGAGCGCGGGGTCGATCTGCATTGCGGCACCACGATCCTCGCGATGGAAAAACGCGAGGGCGGGGTCTGGGTCAAATCCAGCAACGGCCATGAAGAGATCTTCGGCCAGGTCATGTTCGCCACAGGCCGCGCGCCGAATACATGGGGCCTCGGCCTTGCCGAAGCCGGCGTGGCGCAGGGGCGCAACGGCGAGGTTGTCGTCGACGACTATTCGCAATCGAGCCTGCCCTCGATCTATGCCGTGGGCGATGTGACCGACCGTGTTCAGCTCACCCCGGTCGCGATCCGCGAAGGCATGGCCTTCGTCGAGACAGTGTTCCGCGGCAACCCGACCAAGGTCGATCACGAGCTGATCCCCTCGGCCGTTTTCACCCAACCCGAATTCGGCACCGTGGGCCTCTCCGAAGAGGCCGCGCGCGAGCAAGAGCCGATCGAGGTCTATGCCGCGAGCTTCCGGCCGATGCAGCACGCCTTTGCGGGGCGCAGCGACCGTGTGCTGATGAAACTGATCGTGAGCCAAGCGACCCGCAAGGTTCTTGGCTGTCATATCGTGGCCGATCATGCGGGCGAGATGATCCAGCTTGCGGGCATCGCCATCAAGATGGGCGCGACCAAGGAAGATTTCGATCGCACCGTGGCGGTGCACCCGACGATGGCCGAAGAGCTTGTGACCATCAAAACGCCGGTCCGAACCGCTTGATTTCTGGGCCTGCGGACCCATCTTTGAAATAACCTGCCCCTGAAGGGGCGAAAGAGAGAGAAGAATACATGGCTGGAAATTCTGGCGGCCCCTGGGGCGGCGGTGGAGGTAACCGAGGCGGTTCGGGAGGCGGCGATGATCAAAATCGCGGCGGACGGCGCCCCGGCAATGATGGTCCGCAGATCCCCGAGATCGACGATCTGGTGAACAAGGGCCGCGAACAGCTGCGCGTTCTGATGGGCGGCGGCGGTGGCCGGCGGCCAAACGGTGGCGCTCAAGGTGGCGGAGAAGGCCCGCGCCTGACGCGCGGCACGTTCATGCTGGGCCTTGGCGCGGCAGCGGTGATGTGGGGCCTTGCCTCCTTCTACACCGTCAAGCCCGAAGAGCAGTCGGTCGAGCTTTTCCTCGGCAGCTATTACAAGACCGGCGAGGCGGGCCTCAACTTTGCGCCCTGGCCTCTGGTGACAGCCGAGGTGATCCCCTTCACCTCTGAACGTATCATCGAGATCGGCACCTCACGGTCTGGGCAGGATGCGGGCCTGATGCTGACCGGCGACGAAAATATCGTCGACATTGATTTCCAGGTGGTCTGGAACATCTCAAACTCGCAGGAGTTCCTGTTCAACCTGGCCGATCCGCAATCGACCATCGAGGCGGTGGCCGAATCGGCCATGCGCGAGATCATCGCCCAGTCGCAGCTTTCGCCGATCCTCAACCGCGACCGCGGCGCGATCAGCGACCGTCTGACCGACATGATCCAATCCACGCTCGACAGCTATCAAAGCGGCGTCAATGTCGTGCGGGTCAACTTTGACAAGGCCGACCCGCCAGAGCCGGTGATCGCCTCTTTCCGCAAGGTGCAGGACGCCGAGCAGGAACGCGACAGGCTTCAGAACGTTGCCGATGCCTATTCGAACCGTGTTCTGGCCGAGGCCCGCGGCGAGGCAGCCCAAGTGCTCGAGCAGGCCGAAGGCTATCGCGCCCAGGCCATCAACGAGGCCGAGGGCGAGGCAAGCCGCTTCCTCGCGGTTCTGACCGAATACCAGAAGGCACCCGAAGTGACCCGTCAGCGCCTCTATCTCGAAACCATGGAAAAGGTGCTTGCTGGCATGAATGTGATGCTGCTCGACGAAGCGGCGCAGGGCGGGCAGGGGGTCGTTCCCTATCTGCCGCTGAATGAACTTGGCCGAACCACCACGGGAGGGAGCAACTAATGGGACGCTCAGCTTTTCTCATCCCGGCTCTCGTGGCGGTGATTGCCGCCGCCCTGTCGTCGATTTTTATTGTGGATGAGCGCCAGAAAGTTCTGGTGCTTCAGTTCGGCCAAATCGTGAAGGTTCAGGAAGAACCTGGCCTTGGCTTCAAGATCCCGCTCATTCAAGAGCTTGTGCGCTATGACGACCGCATCCTGAGCCGCGACATGACCTCGCTCGAGGTCACGCCGTCGGACGATCGCCGCCTCATGGTCGATGCCTTCGCCCGCTACCGGATCGTCGATGTCGAGAAGTTCCGGCAGGCTGTCGGTGCTGGCGGACAAGAGCTTGCCGCTAATCGGCTCGATTCGATCCTGCGCGCCAATACCCGAGAAGTTCTTGGCTCGGTAACCTCGAACGAGATCCTCTCAGTGGACCGTGCGCTTCTGATGATGCGCATCCGCAATGCCGCGATTGACGAAGCACAGGACCTGGGGCTTCAGGTGATCGACGTGCGGCTCAAGCGCACCGACCTTCCGCCCTCCAACCTCAACGCGACCTATGAACGGATGAAAGCCGAGCGCGAACGCGAAGCCGCCGACGAGATCGCCCGAGGCAACGAGGCGGCGCTGCGGGTCCGCGCGCTGGCCGACAGGACGGCGGTCGAACTGGTGTCCGATGCGCGGCGCCAATCGGAAATCATCCGGGGCGAGGCCGACGCCAAGCGCAACGCCACCTATGCGGATGCCTTCGGCCGCGATCCGGAGTTCTTTGCCTTCTATCGCTCGATGACCGCCTATGCCCGCGCGATCGGCGGCGGCAACAGCTCGATCGTCGTCTCGCCCGATAGCGAGTTCTTCAACTATCTGCTGTCGGATCAGGCGAAGGTTTCGCAATAAAATGAGCACGATCGTTCTGGCGATCGGCTCGGTTCTTGTGGTGGAGGGGCTGGTCTATGCACTGGCCCCTTCTGCCATTGAACGCCTGTTCGAAGCCTATCGCAGCCTGACCATTGACCAACGCCGCATCATGGGGCTGGCCTCGATTGCGATCGGGGTGTTCCTGTGCTGGGTGGCGCTCCGGATTGGCGCCTGAGGCCGCCTCACGCGCACGTGACGCGGCGGGATCGACCGTGCGTTGCCATTCCGGCCCGAGCGGGGGATGATCGAAGGCGCCCGCAAGGTCGGGCTGGTCGATTAGCAAACAGGAGCTTGTCGTGATTCCGAGACCCCTTGTTGCAGCACGCTCAACGTCGCGCCCGGCATCAGTGATGCTGCTGGCGCTGTCCATTCTCGTGCTGTTCTTCGCGCAGGCTGTGCCGAGCCCGGCCCAGTCGCGCCCCGATACTTTCGCTGACCTCGTCGAACAGGTCAGCCCCGCGGTCGTGAATATCACCACGACGACGGTGATTGAGGCCCGGTCGGCCCCGGACGGCACGATGCCGCAGGAAAACCCCTTCCAGGGGACGCCGTTTGAGGACTTCTTCAAGGATTTCAACGATCAGGGCCTCGGCCCCCAAGGCCCGCAGCGGGCAACCTCGCTCGGCTCGGGTTTTGTCATCTCGGCGGATGGCTATGTCGTCACGAATAATCACGTGATCGAAGACGCCGACGAGATCATGGTCGAGTTCTTCTCCGGCGAGAGCCTGCCTGCGACCCTGATCGGCACCGATCCGGCCGTGGATAT
>JAHEBR010000111.1 GCA_024642185.1 Marivivens sp.
AACCGGAACGCCGCCTCTTTGCCACCCTTGAGATCAATCGCCATGACGGTGCCGCCATTGCCGGCCTGCGCCATCGCCAGCGCGTGCTCGGGGTGGCTCTTCAGCCCCGGATAGATAACGCGGCCAACCGCCGTATGGCCTTCGATCCCTTCGGCGAGCGCTTGCGCAGTGGCCGACTGGGCGCGCACCCGCAGGTCCATCGTGTCGAGCGATTTGAGCATGACCCAGGCGTTGAACGGGCTCATCGCGCCGCCGGTATGCTTGAGATAGGCCTCGACCGGGCCGCGCACCAGTTCGCGCTTGCCGAGGATAACGCCCCCGAGGCAACGCCCCTGCCCGTCGATATGCTTGGTCGAGGAATAGACGATCAGATCGACCCCCGCCTCGGCGGCATAGGAGAAGATCGGGGTCGCAAAGACGTTGTCGACCACCAGAAGCGCGCCGTTCGCATGGGCGATATCGGCCACGGCCTTGAGGTCGATCACCTCAAGCGTCGGGTTGGAGATCGACTCGCAGAAAACAAGCCGCGTATCGGGGCGAATGGCGGCTTTCCACGCCTCCAGATCGCGCCCGTCAACGAGGGTGATTTCGACGCCAAAGCGGGCCAGCACATCTTCGAGGATATAGAGGCACGAGCCAAAGAGCGCGCGGGACGAGACGACATGATCGCCGGCCTTCACAAGCGCCATCAACGCGCCGTTGACCGCCGCCATGCCCGAGGCGGTGGCAAAACCGGCCTCAACGCCTTCGAGGCTGGCGATCCGGTCTTCAAACATCGCCACGGTCGGGTTGCCATAGCGGGCATAGATGAACTCGTCTTCGCCTGCCTTGACGAAGCGGGCCTCGGCCTGCTCGGCGCTGTCATAGACAAAGCCCTGGGTCAGGAAGATCGCTTCGCTGACCTCGTTATACTGGCTGCGGCGGATGCCTGCGTGCACGGCGCGGGTGCGTTTCTTCCACTTGTCCATCTCGGCTCCTCCGGCCAACAAAAAACCCCGACACCGGACAAGGTATCGGGGCTGAAGCCCGTTTGCCTATTTAGCGGAATGTTTAACGTGGCCCGCAATCCGGTTCAAATCGCCACGGCAACGGGGATACTCCCGCCTTGGTCCAAGGTCAAGGCGCGCATTGGAACCTGTTCGGGCGGTCTTGCCATTTCCGGGCGATGCGCCAAGGTGGCGATGACAGAACAAGGAGATAGCCATGCCAGCGCCGATTGATCTTTATTACTGGACCACGCCGAACGGCTGGAAGGTGTCGATCGCGCTGGAAGAAATGGGGCTGCCCTACACTGTCAGGCTCGTTGATATCGACAATGGCGAGCAATTCCACCCCGAGTTCACGGCCCTTGCCCCCAACGCCAAGATCCCGATGATCGTCGATCCCGAAGGGCCGGACGGCGCGCCCATCGCAGTCTTCGAAAGCGGCGCGATTCTGCAATACCTCGCCCGCAAGACCGGGCAGTTCTATGGCCCGACGGAGCGGGATCGTGTCTCGGTCGATATGTGGGTGATGTGGCAGATGAGCGGGCTTGGCCCAATCGCCGGGCAGGCCCATCATTTCCTCAGGGGGCTGGGCCGCCGCAATCCCCCGGTGGTTCACGAATACCCCAACGAGCGCTTTACCAAGGAAGTCGGCCGCCTCTATCGCGTGCTCGACGAGCAGCTGGGCCGCACCCGCTATGTGGCAGGCGATTTCTACTCGATCGCCGATATGTGCATCTGGCCCTGGGCCTCACAATGGATGCGGCAGGGGCAGACGATGCACGACAAGCCCAATATGCGCCGCTGGCTGGTCGAGGTTGGCCATCGCCCCGCCGTGCGCAAGGGGCGGCTTATCGAGGCGCACCGGCGCGGCGAGGACGCAGACGAGATCGCACACCGTGAGGAATTGATGGGCGTCAGCGGAACCCACAAGGCCCCCTAGCTGTCGCTCTTCCCGTCCTCGTCTTCTTCCGTGCGATGACGCGGGTCGTAGGTGATGAGAAGCCCCGACTGCCCGATCAGGAAGACAAAGAGCAGGATCGGCAGACCGAAGGTCTTGAATGTCACCCACGAGCCCGTCTCGAAATTGCGCCAGACGTATTCGTTGGCAACCGCGAGAAAGGCGAAGAACATGGCAAAGCGGCGGGTCAGGATCATCCAGCCCTTTTCCTCAAGCGGCATGAGGTCTTCCATCACATAGGCCAGATAGGACTTGCCGCGCATGAGGCCGATCACCAGCATCACGGCAAAGATCAGATAGATCACCGTCGGCTTCATCTTGAAGAACCGCTCGTCGTTGAACCAGATCGACAGGCCGCCGAAAAGGAGGACGAGGATCATCGTCAGGATCTGCATCCGGCTGAGCTTGCCCGTCAGATACCAAAGCGCCCCGATCGAGGCGAAAAGCACGGGGATGAACATCGCGGTAACCACGATGAACTTGCCGTATTCGCGCCCTCCGATGGTATAGCTGTCGGCCTTCAGAAAGAAGAACGCCAGAAAGAACAGGACCACGGGGCCAAGATCGAGGGCCGATTTCAGGCCCGGGCTGATCTTCTTCTCGCTCATACTAACCTCCGGTTTCGACGATGATCGCACCTAAGGCGATCAGCGCCATCAAGACAAGCCTTCTCGGACCCACACGCTCGCCCAAAATGAACCAGCCGATAAGCGCGGCGAAAACCGGCGATGTCTCGCGCAGGACCGCCGCCTCGCCCACTTTGTCGAGGCGTGTGGCCATCATCACGCCACCAAAGCTCACCCAAGCGATGAGCGCACCCGCAAGCCCCTTCCAGACGAGATCGCGCAGCGGCCCGTCGCTGCCGTAGCGGCGATAGCGATAAGCGGCGAGGATCGGGAAATCGAGGGCGGTGATGACGAAGAACCACGCAAGGAAGGTGAAGGGATTGGCGGATTGGCGGATGCCGTAGGCATCGTAGACCGTATAGACCGCAACGAGGAGGCCGCCCAGAAGCGCCCAGATCATTCCGGTCGCCAGACCGCGCCGGTCAATCGTCTCTTCCCCAAGGTTTCTAAGTGCCAAGAGCAGCATTGCGCCCGAGAGACAGGCTACGCCAGCCCATTGCAGCGCCGTGAAATGTTCCTGAAAGATCAGCGCCGCGCCAAAGACCGTCACCATCGGGCCGGTGCCACGGATCACCGGATAGACGACCGTATAGGCCGCCCGCTGATAGGCGAAGGCCACGGTGGCCTTGTAGGTGAAATGGATCGCCACAGCGCCTGCGAGGATCAGAAAGGTCTGCGGCGTGGGCCACGGAACGAGGAACAGGGCCACAGGCAGCGTGATCACCACGAGCCAAGCGTCAATTGCGCCTCGGATCAGGAAGGGATCATGCCGCCCCTTCTGAAGCGCCCCAAAGGCGGCATGGCAAACCGCCGAGAGAAGCGCGAGAATGGTCGCAAGCCGCGCGCCCTCGGGCGTTCCGGCAATGGAGACAAGCCATTCGCCCACCCGCGGCCAGCCTTAGGAAAGGCCAACGAGGGCGCGGGCGAAATCTTCGGGATCAAAGGGGGCAAGATCGTCGATCTGCTCGCCCACGCCGATGGCGTGGATCGGCAGGCCGAACTTGTCGGCCAGCGCGACAAGGACGCCGCCCTTTGCGGTGCCGTCGAGCTTGGTCATCACGAGGCCCGAAACATCGGCGAGCTTTTGGAAGGTCTCCACTTGGCTCAGGGCGTTCTGGCCGGTGGTCGCATCCAGCACCAGAAGCGTGTTGTGCGGGGCAGAGGGGTCTTTCTTGCGGATCACGCGGACGATTTTCGACAGCTCTTCCATCAGGTCCTGACGGTTCTGCAAGCGGCCCGCGGTGTCGATCATCAGAAGATCGGCCCCGTCTTTGGCGGCGCGCTCCATCGCGTCGAAGGCAAGGCTTGCGGGGTCGGACCCCTCGGGCGCGGTCAGAACCGGAACACCCGCGCGATCGCCCCAGACCTGAAGCTGCTCGACCGCGGCGGCGCGGAAGGTATCGCCTGCGGCAATCACCACCTTCTTGCCCGCGGCGCGGAACTGGCTGGCAAGTTTGCCAATAGTCGTGGTCTTGCCCGATCCGTTGACCCCAACCACGAGAACGACCTGAGGCTTGGAAGGGTAAAGCGGCATCGGGCGGGCCACCGGCTCCATGATCCGGGTGACTTCGGCAGCCAGAAGGCCCTTGATCTCGTCAACCGAGAGCTTCTTGCCCAGCCGCCCTTCGGCCATATTGGCCGTAACCCGCAGGGCGGTATCAACACCCATATCGGCGGTGATCAACAGCTCCTCGAGCTGCTCCAGCATCTCGTCGTCCAGCGTCCGGCGCGGCGCGGCGGGGGCTGTGCGGCCGACGAGGCGGCCAAAAAAGCCCGGTTTTTCCTTGGCGGGCGCCGGGTCTGCGACCGGCGCGACCGGGGCGGCGATCGTCGGGATTTCGACAGGCGCCGGGTCCGGTTCATAGTCTGGCTGGAACGGGATTTCTGGCTCGATCACGGGTTCCGGCTCGAGTTCCGGCTCGGGCTCAGGTTCGGGCTCAGGCTCGGGTAGAGGCTCGGGCTCGATTTCGGGCGCGATCTCGGGCTCAGGTTCGGGGAAAACCTCCGGCTCGGGAACTTCGACCGGGGCCTCCTCGTCTTCCCCCTCGCCGACGATGGCCTCCAGCCCCTCGTCAATCTTGGACGATGACTTGAACATCCGGTCTTTGAGCTTCTTGAAGAACGACATCCTACGGCCCCTCAGGCGTTGTTACCTTCCACCTAATGCCATCAGCCGGAATTTGAAAGACCGACAACAGCCTAGAGGATTTGGGCTATTCCGATGCAAAAGAAGAACTGCGCGAGCCAGTAGGTCAGCCAGATCGCGGGCTGCAACCAGCGCGGTGCCGGGGCCGCTTCGATCAGGAAGCGCTCGGTCGCGATCAGGCTGTCGGACAAAACGAAAAGGAAGGCCGCGGCGATAACCGGGCGGGCATAGGGCTCGGGCACAAGAAGAGAGTTGATCGCCATAACGGCGATGATGCCCACATAGCCAAGGACCGGCCACCGGAGCGAACCGCTTTTGGGCCAGAGGAGGCGGACCATAAGCAAAGAGACAGTGGTGACCCCGAGGCCCGCGCTGATTTGCCAGCCGGCCGTCAGCACAGGCTCGCCCGCAAGCGTCAGGAACACCGCGAGATAGGCGAGATGCGCAGCCGCAAAGGCCGCGATTCCCGCCAGAAACGCCCGCTCGCCATTGCGTGAGAGCGCCAGATCGCCCAGCGCACCAAGACCTAGCGCAAGGGCAAGGAGCGGAACGGGCAACGCCGCGAGGGCCAGAAGCGCAATGGAGCCGGTCTTGATTGCCGAACGAAGCGCGGACGGCGCTGAGCGTGTCATGAAGACAAGGTAGAACAGGGCCAAAGCCGTCGAGGCAAAGAGCAGCGCGATTTGAGACATGGCTTTCCCCTTCCCTCGTTTGCGCGATAACAAGACAGGCAAGCCCCAGACAGGCAAGGCCCGGATGCTCCTTTTTACGATCACGACCCTCGCCCCCCTGCCCCTTCTCCTCGCGGCCTCCGCGCTTGGGGGCGGTTGGGCGTTCTCGGCGCTGTTCTACATGACAGCGCTTGCCGCGGGCCTTGATGCGCTGATCGCCCGTGTCTCGCCCGCAGCAAAGGGCGAAGAGTTTCCGGCCGCCAATGCGCTATCTGTCGCTTTGGCCCTTGGGCATTTTGCCGCGCTTGCTGCGGCTGTCGTGGGGCTTTCCGGCGGCTGGCTCGGACCTTGGGAGAAGGCCGCTCTGTTTCTCTCGGCAGGGATGTTTCTGGGTCAGGTCGGCAATTCCAACGCCCACGAACTTGTCCACCGCTCGAACCGGAGCCTGCGACGGCTTGGCCGCCTGGTCTATCGCAGCCACCTTTTCGGCCATCACGGCTCGGCGCATCTTCTGGTTCATCATGTGGCCGTGGCAACGCCCGACGATCCCAACACCGCCCGCGCAGGCGAGAGCTTCTATCGTTTCGCCGCCCGCGCGTGGCGCGGCTCCTTCCGCAAGGGATTTCGCGCCGAAAGCGCGCGCCTTGCCCGGACCGGCGGCGGCTTTTGGCGGCATCCCTATTTTGGCGATCTCCTGGCAACCATGACACTTGTTGCGTCGACGCTGGCCTATGGAGGCACAGCGGCCCTGGTCGCCTTCCTCGGCCTGTCGGCCTATGCGACGCTACAGCTTCTCATGTCGGACTATGTTCAGCACTACGGCCTGACCCGCGCCTTGCGCGAAGATGGCAAGCCCGAGCCGGTCGGCCCGCAGCACAGCTGGGACAGCGCGCATTGGTTTACCTCGGGCTTGATGCTGAACGCGCCGCGCCATTCGGATCATCATCTCAACCCGCAAAAGCCCTATCCGGCGCTCGATCTGATCGGCGCCCCGCGCCTGCCCTATTCGCTTCCGGTCATGGCTACGCTGGCGCTGATGCCTCGCCTTTGGCGGCGGGTGATGGATCCGCGCCTAGCCGCCCTAACCCGTTGATTTCGCGCCAATCCGGCCATCGGAAAACTGGATCTCAAGCGCCCTTGCCGCGGCTGCCTCGTCCCTGGTTGTCACCACGCGCCCGTCGCCCCGCACCACGGCATAGCCACGCTTGAGCGTCGCCTCATAGCCCAGCGACCGCAGCATTTGATCGAGCCCGCGCAGGTGCGCCGCCCGCTCCCCTTCGCGCCGTGCGGCCAGATCGGAAAGGCGGCGAAGCTGAGTCGTCAGCCGCTCCTGCCCCCGCGCGACCAGCAATTCCAAATCGCGGGGCCTGAGCCGCGCCGCCCGCTCAGCCAGATG
>JAHEBR010000112.1 GCA_024642185.1 Marivivens sp.
CCGTGACCGGCCGTCCCAAGGTCTTGGTATTCAACGGCTGCTATCACGGCACGATCGACGAGGCGATGGTGACGCTCGACGAAGACGGCACCACCATCACCCGCCCCGGCCTTCTGGGGCAGGCCACCGACCTGACGCTCACTGGCGTGGCTTGCGAGTTTAACGATCTCGCTGGCGTCGAAGCCGCCCTCGCCAAGGGCGATGTCGCCGCGATCCTGACCGAGCCTGTGATGACCAATTCCTGCATGGTCCTGCCCGAGCCGGGCTTCCACGAGGGCCTGCGCGCGCTGGCGACGAAATACGGCACGCTCCTGATGATCGACGAGACCCACACGATCTCGTCGGGCCACGGCGGCTATACCCGCGTGCATGGGCTAGAGCCCGATATCTTCGTTGTCGGCAAATGCGTGGCGGGCGGCATGCCCACCAGCGTCTGGGGCCTCAGCCCCTCTGTCGCCCAGCGCTATCTCGAGGTCAACGCCGGCCGCGCCTCGGGCCACTCGGGCATGGGAACCACGCTTTCCGCCAACCCGATGCAATTCGCCTGCCTCAAGGCGACCCTCGGCGAGGTGATGACCGAAAAGAACTATGCCAAGATGGAAAAGGGCGCCGCCCGCCTCCACCGTGGCCTCGCCAAGGCGATCAAGGCCCACAAAGCCCCGTGGCACGTTGTCCGCGTCGGCGCCCGGGTTGAATTTATCTGCTATCCGACCCCCCTTCGCGATGGCAAAGAGGCCGCGGAAGCGCATAAATCGAACCTCGAGGCCGCGATCCACGCAGCCCTCCTCAATCGCGGCTGCCTTATCGCGCCGTTCCATAATATGATGCTCGTATCGCCCTCGACCAAACCGGCCCAGATCGACCGGCTGGTCGCGGCCTTTGGCGATGTCCTCGATACGCTCTTTGCCTGAAAGCCTTCCCATGACGACCTGCCCCTCGGGCGCCACGCCCGCCGAAGCCGAAGCCTTCCTCTCCGCCCACCCCGAGATCGAGGCGATCGACATTGTCTTGCATGATGGCAACGGCATCGGCCGCGGCAAGATCATCCGCCGCCACGAGCTCATGTCGCTCTATACCGGCGGGCGGCACATGCCGATCTCGATCCTCGGCCTCGATATCTGCGGCGAGGATGTGCACGAGACCGGCCTCATCTGGGATCAGGGCGATGGCGACCTGCGCGCCTGGCCGATCCCCGGCACGCTGAAGCCCCTGCACAACACCACCCCGCCCCGCGCCGAGGTCTTCATGTCGCTCTACGAGCTTGATGGCCGCCCCATGACCTCCGACCCGCGCCACGCCCTGCAACGTCAGGTCGATGCACTGGCCGCGCGCGGCCTCCACCCCGCCGGTGCGTTTGAGCTTGAATTCTTCCTCCTCGCCAACGACCGCGACGCCAATGGCAAGGTCCGCCCCGCCGCCGACGTGCTCGACGGCCGCCACAGCACCAAGACCGAAGTCTATTCCGTCGATCACCTGCACGGGATGCTGCCGCTTTTCTCCGATATCTACGCAGGCGCCGAAAAGGCCGGGATCAAGGCCGAAACGATGATTTCGGAATATGCACCGGGCCAATACGAACTGACGCTGCACTACCGCGAAGACGTGATGCAGGCCGCCGACGATCTCATGCGCCTCAAGCGCATCGTCCGCGCCCAGGCCCGCGCTCATGGCGTCACCGCCTGTTTCATGGCCAAACCGGTCGAGGAATACGCAGGCTCCGGCATGCATTTCCATGTCTCGATGCTGGACGACGACGGCCGCAACGTCTTTGTCGAAGAAACCGAAGGCGAGTGGAACGAAACCCTCCTCCACGCCCTCGGCGGCCTGCGGGTCACAATGGGCGAAGCGATGCTCGTCTTTGCCCCCCACGCCAACAGCTGGCGCCGCTTCTCCTCACAATCCTACGCGCCGGTCTCGCCCTCCTGGGGTGTCAACAACCGCTCGGTGGCCTTGCGCGTTCCCGCAGGCGCCAAACAGGCCCGCCGCATCGAACACCGCCCCTCGGGCGTCGATGCCAACCCCTACCTCGTCGCCGCCACTGTCCTCGCCGGGATCCGCCACGGGCTTGAAGGCCGGATCGACCCCGGCCCCGAAACCACCGGCAACGGCTATGAGGGCGACGACACGCTCTCCGTCCCGCGCGACTGGAACGAAGCCATCGCCGCCGCCACAAAATCGGAATTCCTCAAAGACGCCCTCGGCGCGGATATGCACCGCACCTTCACCGCCGTCAAAGCCGCCGAATACGCCCGCGTGGCCCGCACGATCTCCAACGTCGACTTCGACCTCTACCTCTATACGGTCTAGCTTCTTTTGGCCTGAAATACTCCGGGGGAGGCCCCGCCGTTAGGCGGGGTCGGGGGCAGAGCCCCCAGCTACCGTTCGGCGTTGAAGACGAAAAGCTGTTGCCCCTCAATCGTATAGCCTTCGATCAACGCCCTCGCGCGGTCGCTGGTCAGCCACACTTCCAAACGCTCCGCCGCGACGGCTTTGACATGCGGATGCAGTGCCGGATTGACCGGAATATAGGCGTATTGGTTGAAGAGCGCCGGATCGCCTCCGAACAGCTGTGTCAGATCGCCTTTGTTGCCGAAATTGAGCCAGCTCGCCCGGTCGGCAAGGATATAGGCGTCCATCCCGGAGGCAGTATTCAGCGCCGCACCCATCCCCTGCCCAACTGCCCGATACCAGTCGCCCGTAGGTTCGATTCCGGCAGCCTTCCAAAGGCCCAACTCCTTCTTGTGCGTCCCACTATCGTCGCCTCGGCTAACAAAAGGCGCTTGCGCCCCAGCGATATGCGCAAAAGCTTCGGTCGCTAGTGTGGCCAAGCCGACGTTCGCTGGGTCATCGGTCGGTCCAACGATGATGAAGTCATTATACATGATCTCGCGCCGGTGTGTTCCGAAGCCGGAGGCAACGAACTCTTCCTCCGCCGCCCGTGAATGCACGAGAACCGCATCCACATCCCCCGCCTCGCCCAGTTTCAGCGCCTGACCTGTTCCAACGATCAAGAGCTGGACATCAATCCCTGTGCCTTCGGCAATGGCCGGCAGCAGGATCTCGGCGAGGCCCGAATTGGCGAAAGAGGTCGTAACGGCCAACTTCAACTCTTCAGCTGCAAGTGGCACCGCCGAAAGCAACCAAAGAACGATCCCCACATAAAACTTCACGGCACGAGATCCCCTTGAAGATGCGCCCGCGCTTCTGGCGTTTTGGGATTCGAAAAGAATTCGTCTGCAGGGCCGCCGTCGATCCTCTTTCCTTCAAAAAGGAAGACCGCATCATCGGCAAGCCGTCGCGCCTGGCCGACATTGTGAGTAGACATAACGATCCGCGTGCCAGAAGCTCTGGCTTCGATCAAAATCGCCTCGATTTCGCGAGTAGATTTGCCGTCGAGGTTGGCGCAGGGCTCGTCAAGAAAGAGGACCTGCGGCCGCCGCACCAGCGCACGCGCTATTGCGAGCTTCTGTTTCTCGCCGCCAGAAAGGTCTGCAGCCGCAAGCGATAATCGACCGCCTAGTCCAACAGCTTCGGCCGCATCGGTCGCACGGTCGCGTGCCTCACCCCTATTCATCCTGTCGAGGAGCAACGGATAGGCGATGGAGTCAACCACGTTCCGCCGCATCAGGATCGGCGCCTGAAAGACAAAGGCCTGCAGCTTGCGGGTCTCGGGCTCGGGCACCGCCCAGTGCACCTCGCCATCGCGCAGCCGCTCAAGCCCGTGCAGCGCCCTGAGGAGGGTGGTCTTGCCGCTCCCGTTTGGGCCAAGAACGATGGTCACACCATCGCCCGCGATTTCAAGAGACAGGGGGCCGAGCAATGTCTTGCCGCCGCGGGCAACGCGGATGTTTTCTGCGCGAAGGGGAAGGATCGGCGCTACCACAGGCTGCTCCTTTCCGTCTTCGACAAAAGGTGCAGTGCGAGGTTCACCACGACGGCGAGCGCGATCAGGATGAACCCGAGAGCAAGCGCCAGTGCGAAGTTGCCTTTGCCCGTCTCAAGCGCGATGGCCGTGGTCAGAACCCGGGTCGCATGATCAATGTTGCCGCCGACGATCATGATCGCCCCCACCTCGCCAATCGCCCGACCGAAACCAGCAAGCGAGGCGGTCAGAAGTGCCCGCCGTCCATCCCACAAGAGCGCCTTGATCCGTTGCCACCGCGTTGTGTTCAGCGAAATCAGGAGATCGTGGTAATCCGCCCAAAGCTCGCGGATCGCCTGATGGGAAATCGAGGCGATGATCGGCGTGATAATGATCACCTGCGCGATGATCATGGCCGAGGTGGTAAAAAGGAGTCCCAGAACCCCAAGCGGGCCGGAACGCGAAAGAAGGACGTAGACAAGAAGGCCCACCACCACGGGCGGCAGCCCCATAAGCGCATTAAGGAAAGCGATGACGAACCTGCGGGCGCGGAAACGGTTGATTGCGAGCCAAGCACCAAGTGGCAGGCTGATCAGGGAGGCAATTATTGTAGCGCTGACAGTAACCTCAAGCGAGCGTAGAGAAATCTCGATCAGCGTCGGATCCAGCGTAAGGATCAGCCGCAGCGCTTCTGCCATGCCTGTCAGGATATCGTTCATTCGCGCGCCAGCCCCGCCTTTTCAGCCTCAGCTATCATCCGCGCCCCGTGCTCCTCGGCCCGAACCTGCCGCTTTGCGCGGCGTTTACGACACAGGTTTGGCAGCGGCACCAACACACCAGTCGGCGATCTCTTCGGCATTGCCTTCGACAGCCTCGCCCATGCCTTCTGTGAAGGTCTTGAACGCTGCGAGACTGGCCGAGGGCACAATCACGAACACCGGAATATCCCCCGCCATCGCCGCCCCGATTGCCGGACGGAAACCGCGACCTTCGATTTCTTGTTTGCCGAATTTGTTGACGAGCAGGATGTCAGGCCTGCCCGCGCTGCCCGCACCAAGGGCCTCGATAACCTGCCCTACCGCCTCTTCCAGCGCCCCGGGATCAAGCCGGCAGCCCCGCGCGTGCGGCCCGAGATCCTGACTGATCCGCACCACTTTCGCGCCTGTCAGTATCTCGAGGTCCATATGGCAGCGCCCGTTCGAGGCGGCGCCATGGTTGTGCTGGATCGCCCCGGCCACGCGCAGCCCCTTCGCCAGAAGCGATTGGGCGACCTGCACCAAAACCGTATCCGCCGTCATGCTTTCGCCGGGAACCACATAGCCGAGCCGCATTGCCCATCCTCTTGCAACTGCTACCCCCCCGCTTACAGTATGCCCGCAAACGAGGAAAGCGCCCCATGCCGCCTGTGCTGCCCATCCTGCCCGATCCCAAGACCCCCGGCCTGGCCCGCAAGGTCAGCGGCATCGACCATACCGGCTCTGAGGCCGAGATCTCAGTCGTCGAAGAGCGGCCCCTGACGATCTTCCTGAATTCCCAAGAAATCGTCACCGCCATGACCATCGGCGACTATCCCGACTATCTGGCGGTGGGCTTCCTGCGCAACCAGCGGATGCTGCGCGATGACGACGTGATCACCGCCATCGACTATGAGCCCGAGATCGACACCATCGTCGTCCGCACCGAGCGGCGCACCTCCTATGAGGAAAAGGTCCGCAAGAAAACCCGCACCTCGGGCTGCGCGGTCGGCACCGTCTTTGGCGATATGATGGAAGGGATCGAGGGGCTGACCCTGCCCAAGGCCGAGGTCCGGACAAGCTGGCTCTACCCCCTCGCCAAGACGATCAACACCCTGCCCTCGCTCTACCTCGAGGCCGGAGCGATCCACGGGACTGTTCTGTGTGAGCGCGACAAGCCATTGGTCTATATGGAAGATGTCGGCCGCCACAACGCGGTCGACAAGATTGCGGGCTTCATGTTCCGCCATCAGGTGAGTGGTGCTGACAAGATCCTCTATACCACGGGCCGCCTCACCTCTGAGATGGTCATCAAGACCGCACAGATGGGGATACCTGTTCTTGTCTCGCGCTCGGGCTTTACCGCTTGGGGCGTCGAGATCGCCCGTCAGGTTGGCCTCACCCTGATCGGCCGGATGCGCGGCCAGCGGTTCGTCTGTCTGTCTGGCGAAGAGCGGCTGATCCGCGATGCGGCGCTCTCGGGCGAGGAAGAAGACCGCAAGCACCGGCGCAAAGGGGCCGAGGATGCGTAGACCCCCCGCCATCATCTTGGCCGGTGGCCGCGCAACCCGTATGGGCGGCGGCGACAAGGGCCTGCACGCGGTTGGGGGCGAGCGGCTCATCGACCGCGTGATCGCGCGACTTGCCCCCCAATGCGGGCCGATTGCCCTGAACGCCAACGGCGATCCCGCGCGCTTTGCCGATCTTGGCCTGCCCGTCCTGCCCGACAGCCTGCCCGATCATCCCGGCCCCTTGGCCGGGGTGCTGGCCGGGATGGACTGGGCCGCCAGCCTCGGCGCCGAAGCCGTGATCTCGGTCGCTGCCGATACGCCCTTCTTCCCCCGCGACCTCGTCGAGCGCCTTGAGGCCGCCGCCGGCCCCTCGGGCCTTGCCCTGGCCGCCTCGCCCGACGAGACCGGCAAGCTCTGGCATCACCCGACCTTCGGCCTCTGGCCCGTCGCCCTGCGCGAAGATCTGCGCGAGGCGCTGCAAGGGGGCCTGCGCAAGGTTGTCCTCTGGACCGACCGGCACGGGGCGGGCACGGCCAACTTTGCCGCCTCGCCCTTCGATCCCTTCTTCAACATCAACACGCCCGACGATATCGCCGAGGCCGAAAAACTCGCGGAGCTCGCATGAAGGTCTATGGCGTCACCGGCTGGAAGAATGCCGGCAAGACAACC
>JAHEBR010000113.1 GCA_024642185.1 Marivivens sp.
AGTGCGGGCGAATGGGCGCCGGTCGAGGCATCGGCGAAAAGCATCTGCACATCGCGGGCGCGCACCTCTTTGGTGCCGACCTTATAGGCAGAGCCCGCATCGCGGGTGATGCGGCGGACGATTTCGAGATGGTCGGCATCGTTGAAGCCCGCCGGCGCGAGGCGTTCGGAATTGTCGATGTGGAGGGCCACCTCGGCGTAATTGCGGGCGGGTCGCGTGGCGGCACCGGCGAAGATCACGTCTTCCATGCCTCCGCCGCGCATCGCCGTGGGGCGGTTTTCGCCCATCACCCAGCGCAGCGCCTCAAGGAGGTTCGACTTGCCACAGCCGTTCGGCCCGACAACGCCGGTCAGACCATCGGCGATGATCAGGTCGGTCGGGTCGACAAAACTCTTGAACCCGTTGAGGCGAAGCTTGGTGAAACGCACGCAATACGTCCGGCAATGATTCCTCTGGAGGGGAAGTCTGCGACCGGCAAGGCGGAGGAGTCAACGCGACGCCCCCAAATCTGCGAGTTATCGGCGGGTTATCCACAAGATATGGCGGTTTTCGGCGGCTCAAGCCCGCCGCACCGGCGAAACTTCGCGCCGTTTCAGCGCCGCCGCCTGTCGGAATCGGCCTTGACGCCCTAGGCCCCCTCAGGCGACAAAGGCCCTGCATGGTTCCCCGTGATGGGCGCAAAGCGCTTGGGGATGAAATGGGAATGCGGTGAGGGTGGATCCAGTCAGGAGGCCCAAGTCCGCAGCCGCCCCCGCGACTGTATGCGGCGAGCGGATGCCAACGAGGCCACTGGGCAACCGGGAAGGCAGGCATCGCGCGACGACCCGCAAGCCAGGAGACCGGCCTTGCAAGCGCAACCAAAACCCCGTCGGGTGTGACGGGACAGGAGACAAGATGATTAAAGCTATCGCCAAGACCCGCGCCTCGACCGACGTCTATGCCATCGCCCTGACCGCGATGATCGGCCTCGGCCTGATTTTTGCCGCCGGTTTCAGCCATGCCGCGGGCGCCCATGACGTGGCCCACGACACGCGCCACGCCATCGCCTTCCCCTGCCACTAACGGCAGCGGCCACATCCCATGCTTCGTCATCTGCTGACCAGCGCCCTCATTGCAGGGCTCGCTGCCGGTTTGCTTGCGACCGTCTTGCAGCTTGCTTTCGTCGTTCCCCTGATCCTTGAGGGCGAGCTTTACGAGACAGGCGCGCGGCTGCATTTCAGCGCAACCGGCTCGCCGCAATCCCCTGTCGGGCATCCGTCGATCTGGGTCGAACCTGCCCGCCACATCGGCACTTTTGCCATGAACCTCGTCACATGGTCGGGCTTTGCCTTCATCCTGATCGCGGGCTTTGCCATGGCCGAGCGCGCTGGAAGCAGGATCGACACCAAGACCGGCGCGATCTGGGGCCTGTGTGGTTTCATCGCCATCCAGCTTGCCCCAGCCGCTGGCCTTCCGCCCGAGCTTCCCGGCAGCGTCGGCGCCGATCTGGCGACCCGCCAGCTCTGGTGGATGGGAACGGTCGCGGCGACGATGGGGGGCCTTGGCCTCTTTGCGTTTGGCCGCGGTGCGGTTGCCTACGGGGTCGCGGCCCTTTTGCTGATCCTACCCCATGCGATCGGGGCACCGGAACTCGACACCTACTACGGCGTGGCACCGGCCGAGCTGTCGGCGCACTACGCCGCGCGGGCGCTGGCTGTGGGCGCCGCGTCTTGGGCGATCCTCGGGGCGGTGGCGGGCGCGGTCTGGTCGCGCCCGGCCTAGGCGGGGATGCGGCCGATCAGGCGGAAGCGCAGTTCGCCACAAGGGCGCACGTCGTCGATAACCCCGTCGGGCGCTTCGGCATAGAGGCGGGCAAAGGTGGCAAGCTCTTCGACCTGCGAAGCGGGATCGACGCCGGAGAAGAGATAGGCGACCTTGCCCTCTTCGCGGACTGACACGGTGACGGGCTGGCCGCAGACGATCATGCACTCGACCGTGCCCACCGAGGCGAGATCGCCCACAAGGCCCTGAAGCTCGGCCGCCATCACATCGCCCCCCGGCTGGTTTCCGGCCGTGCGGCACCCTGAACAGATGGTGATGCGCTGCGTCATCGTCTTTCCTTTCCGGCCCGTTTGGGCCACATGAACAAGGTCAGATAACGGAGACCGCCATGCCTGCCAAGATTCCCGCAACAGTCGTGACCGGCTTTCTCGGCGCCGGCAAGACGACCCTGATCCGCCATATGCTACAAAACGCCGAAGGCAAGCGGATCGCGCTTATCATCAACGAGTTTGGCGATCTCGGCGTCGATGGCGATATCCTCAAAGGCTGCGGGGCCGAGACCTGCACCGAGGACGATATCATGGAGCTCTCTAACGGCTGCATCTGCTGCACCGTGGCCGAGGATTTCATCCCGACGATGGAAAAGCTGCTCGCCCGCGAAAACCGCCCCGATCATATCGTGATCGAGACCTCGGGCCTCGCCCTGCCGCAGCCCTTGGTGCGCGCCTTCAACTGGCCGGGGATCTCGACCCGCGTCACGGTCGATGGTGTGGTGACGGTGGTCGATGGCAAGGCCGTGACCGAGGGGCGCTTTGCCCATAACGTGGCGGCGGTGGATGCCCAGCGGGCGATGGACGAAAACCTCGACCACGAGACGCCCCTTTCGGAGCTGTTTGAGGATCAGATCGCCTGTGCCGACATGATCGTGATCAACAAGACTGACCTTCTGACCGCCGACGAAGCCGAAGCACTGGCAAGCCGCCTAAAGGGCGAGAGCCGCGAGGGGGTTCAGGTGGTCCGCGCCTCGATGGGGGTGCTGCCGGTGGATGTGCTTCTTGGGCAGGGGATTGGCGCCGAGAACGACCTCGAAGCGCGGCACGAGGTGCATCATCATCACCATCACGATGATGATGACGACGATCACCACGATCACCACCACGATCACGGCCACGATCACGGCCATGACGAGTTTGAAAGCTTCGTCGTCACCCGCGGCGAGATCACCGACCCCAAGATCTTTGCCGACCGCGTCGCCGCGATCATCCGCGATCACGACATCCTGAGGCTCAAGGGCTTTGTCGCCGTCGAGGGCAAGCCGATGCGCCTGACGCTTCAGGCCGTTGGCCCCCGCGTCGATACCTATTTCGATCAGCCCTTCGGCACCCAGCCGCGCCAGACGCGGCTTGTGGTGATCGGTGAGGCCGGCCTTGACCGCGCCGCCATCGAAGAGGCGCTGTGCGCATGACGGTAGACGTTCGCAGGGCTGATCCGAGATCCATGGAAGGCACCGCCCTTCTGACGGCAAGCCATGCCTATCTGGCCTCGCTCTATCCGCCCGAGCATATGTTTGCCCTGTCGATTGATGATCTGTGCGAGCCTTCAATCACCTTCTGGATCGCATGGGACGGGGCCGAGCCCCTTGGCTGTGTCGCGCTGGCACGGAAGGATGGCTATGCCGAGGTCAAATCCATGTTCGTCGATCCCACCAAGCGCGGACGCGGGGCGGGCGAGGCGCTGGTGACGGCGCTCGATGCCACCGCACGGGCCGAGGGGATCACCAAGCTTTGCCTTGAAACCGGCGACGACCTCTATCCCGCCCACCGGCTCTATCGCCGGCTCGGCTTCAAGGATTGCGGCCCCTTCGGCGATTATGTCGAAGGGCCCCATTCCGTCTTCATGGAAAAGCCGCTGTGACAGCGCCCTCGACAGCGGGGCCGGTCAGATCATTTGTCGGCCTTTTGCGCTTTTTCGGCGTTGGCCTTCATCTTGGCCAGAAGGGCTGCCTTGTCGGCCTCTTTGCGGCCATAGCCCTTGGGTGCGCCTTGCTGCTGGTCATAGGCGTTGCGCGGCTCGTGGCGGCCGCCTTTGGGGTTGCCCGATTTTCCATAATCCATGATCGCGTCCTTTCGCCGAGGTTAGCGCCCTTTGCCGTATACGGCATCCTGCCACAAGGGGCGATGTGATGCACCTGCTTGCGGCGACCCCCGGCAATATCGACGACGGCAAGGAACCGGTCGACCTTGGCCAGACCCCTGCCGACGTGGTCGTGATCTCGGCCGCCGATACCGAACTGGCCGCTTTGTCAGGGGCGCGGGGCGAGATGGAGGCGCCGCCCTCGCTGCGGCTTGCCAGCCTGATGAACCTGCAACATCCGATGTCGGTCGACCTGCATCTTGATGGCTGCGCCACCCGCTCACGGCTGGTGATCGCACGGGTTCTGGGCGGGGCGGGCTATTGGAAATACGGGCTCGAGCAATATGCCGCCCGTCTGCACGAGGCGGGCGTGCCCTTTGCCGCGCTGCCGGGGGATGACAAACCGGATGCCGAGTTGCGCGGGCTGTCGACCGTGGCGGCGGAGGATTACGACGCGCTCTGGGCCTATCTCGTCGAAGGCGGGCCGGAGAACAGCGTCAATTTCCTGCGCTATGCCAAGGCGATGCTGGAAGGCGGCGACAAACCCGCCGCCGCCGCGCCGCTCTTGCGGGCGGGCGTCTATTGGCCCGGCGCGGGGATCGGCGGGCCTGAGGCGGCGCGCGAGGCCTGGACCGAGGGCGCGCCGGTGGTGCCGGTGATTTTCTATCGGGCACTGGTGCAGGGTGCGGGGCTGCATCCGGTCAACCGGCTGGTGAAATCGCTGCTCAGGGCGGGGCTCAATCCCTTGCCCGTTTTCGTGGCCTCGCTGAAAGACCCCCTCAGCGCCGCAACGCTCGAAGGGCTCTTCACCGAGACCCCGCCCTCGGTGATCCTCAACTGCACCTCCTTTGCCGTGGGCAGCCCCCACGCCGAGGATCCCGCCGCCGACAACCCGCTGGCCGCGCCCTTCGCCAATCAGGCCCCTGTCTTTCAGGTGATCCTCTCGGGCGGCACGGAAGAGGCGTGGAGCGGCGGCAAAGCGGGCCTCTCCTCGCGCGATATCGCGATGAACGTGGCCCTGCCCGAGGTCGATGGCCGCATCATCACCCGCGCGATCAGCTTCAAGGGGCAGGCCTATTTCGACGAGGCCACCGAATGCCCCATCGCCACCTATCAGGCGCGGGGCGACCGGATCGAGTTTGTCGCCTCCCTCGCCGCGTCATGGGCCAAGCTGCGAGGCAAAGCCCCAGCCGAGCGGCGCGTGGCGCTGATCCTCGCCAACTACCCCAACAAGGACGGTCGCCTCGCCAATGGCGTCGGCCTCGATACGCCTGCGGGGACTGTCCACGTTCTCAATCTCCTCACTGACGCCGGCTACCGCCTGCACAACGCGCCCGCAGACGCCAAGGCGCTGATGGACGCGATGATGGCGGGGCCGACCAACTGGCTGACCGACCGGGCGGTGCGCACCGGCGGCGTCGACCTCAGCTTTGCCGATTACCAGATCGCCTACGGCCAGCTTCCCTACGAGCTGCGCCGCGACATCGAGGCGCGCTGGGGCAAGCCCGAGGAAGACCCGTTCTACGAGGAGGGCGAGGTTGATTGCGGGCGCTTCAAGCTTTCGGTCCTGAGCTATGGCAACGTCGTCGTCGGGCTTCAGCCCGCGCGCGGCTATAACATCGACCCGACCGACACCTATCACGCGCCCGACCTCGTGCCGCCGCACAACTACCTCGCCTTTTATGTCTGGCTTCGGAATGTCTTTGCCGCCGACGCCCTCGTCCACATGGGCAAACACGGCAATCTCGAATGGCTGCCGGGCAAGGCGGTGGCCCTGTCTGAGGCCTGCTGGCCCGAGGCTGTTCTCGGCCCCCTGCCGCATCTGTATCCCTTCATCGTCAACGATCCCGGCGAAGGCACGCAGGCCAAGCGCCGCGCGCAGGCCGTGATCATCGACCACCTGACCCCGCCGCTCACCCGCGCCGAAAGCTATGGCCCCTTGCGCGATCTCGAAGCGCTGGTGGATGAATACTATGAGGCCGCCGGCGTCGATCCCCGCCGCATCGACCACCTGCGCCGCGAGATCCTGTCGCTCGCGGATGTGACGGGCCTTGCGGTGGACGCGGGCTTTGCGGGCGAGACCGAGGGTGATCTTGCCAAGCTCGATGCCTATCTGTGCGAGTTGAAAGAGGCCCAGATCCGCGATGGCCTGCATATCTTCGGCCTGTCGCCCGAAGGCACGTTGGCCCGCGACCTCGCCATTGCGCTGGCCCGCGTGCCGCGCGGTGACGGGAAAGGCGTGAATGCCTCGCTCCTTCGGGCGATGTCCGATGATCTGGGGCTGGGTTTCGATCCGCTATCCGCCGATCTGGGCGCGACGTGGGAAGGGCCGAGGCCCGATGAATTGGCCGGCGACGACGCATGGCGCACTGCCGGCGATACGGTCGAGCGGCTCGAACTCCTCGCCCAAGGGCTGGTCGAAGGCGCTGAGCCCCCCGGCCCCGCCTCCGCCGCCGTTCTTGCCGAACTCCGCACCCGTATCCTGCCTACCGTCGCCGCCTGCGGCCCCGCCGAAGGCGCGGGCCTTCTGGCCGGCCTCGATGGCCGCGCCGTTTTGCCCGGCGCGTCCGGCGCGCCAACGCGCGGGCGGTTGGATGTTCTGCCCACTGGCCGCAATTTCTATTCGGTCGACAGCCGCGCCGTGCCCACGCCGACCGCTTGGGCTTTGGGCTGGAAGTCGGCCAACCTCTTGATCGAAAAGCACCTTCAGGATCACGGCGACTGGCCGCGCACCCTGCTCGTGACCGCCTGGGGCACCGCCAATATGCGCACCGGCGGCGATGATATCGCGCAGGCCCTGGCGCTCATGGGAGTGAAGCCGAAATGGGACAGCGCCAATCGCCGCGTCACCGGCTTTGAAATCCTGCCCCAGGGC
>JAHEBR010000114.1 GCA_024642185.1 Marivivens sp.
GCTTCGAGACCAACTGCGCCAAATACAACACCCCCGACGACGCGCAGCGCGACTTCCTGCTGAATGGCGGCCCCGAGCGCGACCCGATGGGGCTTGATCCCGATGGCGACGGCTTTGCCTGCGGCTGGGATCCCGAGCCGTTCCGGCTGGCCTTCGGCCAATCGGCGGGTAACTAGGCGGGCATTGACCCGCGCCACTTTCACCCCTACCTAAGCGCTCGCGCGGATGGCTGGATGACCGCGGGCCCTTCGGGGCGCGAGGAAAGTCCGGACTCCAAGAAGGCAAGGGTGCCGGGTAACGCCCGGCGGGGGCAACCCCAGGGAAAGCGCCACAGAGATCAGACGGCCGTGCTTGCACGGTCACGGTGAAAAGGTGGGGTAAGAGCCCACCGCGGGACTGGTAACAGGACCGGCAAGGCAAGCCCCACCCGGAGCAATGCCGAATAGGGGCCTCGCGCGGGCGTGATCGGAGCGGCAACGCGCCCGATATCCCCGCAAGGACGCCTGAACCCGAGAGGCCCGGGTTGGCAGCTGGAGGCGCGGTGGTAACATCGCGCCTAGACGAATGGTCATCCAAGGGGGCAACCCCGGGACAGAATCCGGCTTACAGGCCATCCGCGCAATTCTTTCACCTTTGGCGGTTGACTCCGCCACAGCGGCGGGTAAAAGGCGGCTTCGATACGAGATTTACGCGCTGCGCCATGATTGGCCCGCGATCAGGAGACAAGAGCCATGGCGAAGCCGACCACCATCAAAATCCGCCTGAACTCCACCGCGGGGACCGGGCACTTCTACGTCACCAAGAAAAACGCTCGCACCATGACCGAGAAGATGACCGTACGAAAGTTCGATCCGGTCGTGCGCAAGCATGTCGAATACAAGGAAGGCAAGATCAAGTAAGATCGCCCGAATTGAAACCGACAAGGCCGCGCACCGAGACCGGAGCGCGGCCTTTCTCTTTGGCGGCTCCGGTATCCTTCCCCACGACGAGAGGAGCCACCCATGCCCCTGACCCATTTCACCCTCACCCGCCAAAGCGACGGCAAGGTTTGCGCCTTCGCCGCCGAGGGGACCCGCTTTGGCTGCATCTCCTACCGCTTCCTCGGGGGCGATCTGGCTATTCACTGGCACCCGCGCTGGGGCTGGTGCGCCGCGGACGAGGCCGGAGAGGTCGTGGGTCTGCCGATGTCGGTCCCCAAGCCCGAACAGCGCAACCGCCCGCCAGAGGGCCTCTGGGTAAGCCGCAAGGGGCAGGTCTCGCATGTCTACGAGCTGCGCTGGGGGCAGGGGGTCGAGGCTGCGGCCGCCTGAGCGTCGATTTCGGCGGGCCGGTTCTTGAAACCGGCCGCCTCCTCCCCATGTTTAGTGTATTAACATTAGGAGGGTGCTTCCATGAACGAAGAGAATTCCGACCGCCGCCGCAGCTGGATCGACGAAATTGAAGTCGCCAGCGAAAAGCTGATCGAGCGGATCAAAGAGCTTGCCTCGGACGCCAGCGTCCAGCGCCTGCGCGTGAAGGACAAGGATGGCGATATCGCCGTCGATATTCCGCTGACCCTTGGGGCCGTGACCGGCGGCGCGGTGGTCCTTGCCGCCCCGACCCTCGCGGTTCTGGGCGTGCTCGCGGCCTTTGCCGCCCGCGTCAAGGTCGAGGTGATCCGCGATCCCGATGTGGCCGAGGCTGCGACGGAAGAGCCGAAGGCCGAGGACAAGGCCGAGTAGGCTTGCCAGAGATATGATAAAAAGGGCCGGTCCAGCGACCGGCCCTTTTCTATTGAGCCTTGCTCTCCACGTGCGCCTTGAAGCGATCAAGGATCGACTGCCAACCCATACGCTGCATCTCTGCGGGGTTGGTCTCTTCGGCATCGAATATCTCGACCACCTTCACGCCATCGCCGGTTTGCGCAAAGGCGACCGACATCATGCGGTCACCGAACTGCGCCTCGATCAGGCGGAGGGGCACAATTCGCGTGTATGTCCCTGCGAAATCGAAGCCAAAGCTGCCGTCTTTGGCCTCCATCCGCGACGAAAAGATCCCGCCGGGGCGGAGGTCGACGGTCGAGGCTGTTGTGTGCCAATCGTCCGAGGCGGCGTTCCAGGCCATGATGTCGGCCGGCGTTGTCCAAGCCTTCCAGACGGTTTCAAGCGGGGCCATGACAATGGCCTCTACGGTGATCTTCATGGCGCGGCTCCCTCTGGTCTTTCCCAGAATCGCTACGCCGCCATTGCCTGCAGCGCAAATGAAAAGGGCCGGTCTCGCGACCGGCCCGTTCCGATGGTTCTGCCCGCGCGCTTATTCGCGATTGCCGAAAAGCTGCAGCAGGAACATGAACATGTTGATGAAGTCGAGGTAGAGGTTCAGCGCCCCCATGATCCCGGCCTTCTCGAGCCACTCCTGGTCGCCGTGATGGGCATGGGCCAGATAGGTTGTCTTGATCTTCTGGGTGTCATAGGCGGTCAGACCCGCGAAGATCAGCACGCCGATCGCAGAGACCGCAAACATGATGGCAGGCGAGGCCAGCCAGATGTTGACGATCGAGGCCACCAGAAGGCCGATCACGCCCATGATCAGGAACGCGCCCCAGCCCGAGATGTCTTTCTTGGTGGTATAGCCCCAGAGCGAGAGGCCCGCGAAGGCGATCGCGGTCACGAGGAAGACCTGAACGATCGAAAAGCCGGTGAAGACGGTGAAGATCCAGCTGATCGACACGCCCATCGCGGCAGCGAAGGCATAGAAGAACAGCTGCGCGCCGGCGGCCGAGAGGCGGTTGATCATCGCGCCGAAGGCGAAAACCATCCCCAGCGGCAGGAACATGACCAGCCACTTCAGCGGCGAGGCATAAAGCGCATAGCCGAAGTCGGTCAGGTATTTGTCGGCGCCGATCTGATACATCGTCGCGGCATCGGTCACGGCAAGGCCGGCAATGGCCCACGAGGCCAGTGCGGTGATGACCATCCCCACCGACATGGTGCCGTAAACCTTGTTCATATGGGTGCGAAGACCTGCGTCGATCTGGGCGGTGCGAACACCTGCTCCTGCGCGGGCCGTCTGATAGTCAGCCATGTTTTCCTCCAGTTTGGTTGCGTCGCGGCAGGATAGCCGCGCGCTTGCGGTCAATATTGGGGTTTTGGGGTGTCATTTCAAGAAGAAGAGAGCGCTAAACGCAGTTGTTATTTCGGAACGATGACAACTTTTCCGGTCGCCTTCCGCTCTGCCAGAAGCGCGAGCGCTTCATCTGCCCGATCCAAGGGTAGGATATGGCTGATATGCGGCTTCAGTCGGCCCTTGGCATACCAGTCCATGACCTCCGAGAGGCTGTCCGAGAGGGCCTCTGGCGCGAATTTCAGATAACCCCCCCAGTAGAAGCCGATCGCAGTGACGTTCTTGACCATCAGGATATTGGCAGGGATTTTCGGCACATCGCCGCTGGCAAAGCCGATCGACAGGATGCGCGCCTCGCGGTTGCAGGCGCGGAAGGCGGCCTCGAAGGCCGCGCCGCCCACCGGATCATAGACCACATCCGCCCCGCCAAGCGCTTTGATTTCGGCAACAAGGTCAGCCTCGGCGTCGATCAGGTGATCGGCGCCCGCCGCCTTGGCAATGGCAAGCTTCTCGGCCCCGCGGGCGACTGCGATCACCTCGGCCCCAAGGGTCTTGCCAACCTCCACCGCCGTCAAGCCGACGCCGCCTGCCGCGCCCAGAACGACGAGGCGCTCACCGGGCCGAAGCTGCGCCCGCCGAGTGAGGGCAAGGTGCGATGTCCCGTAGGCAATCTGGAATCCGGCGGCGACCGCATCGGGCATGGCATCAGGGACAATTCGGCAGGCCGAAGCGGCAAAAACACCGCGCTCAGCCAGCCCCCCAGAGCCCGAGACAAGCGCAACGCGCGCGCCGACAGGCGGAAAGACAACGCCTTCGCCCTGCTCAAGAACCCTGCCACAGACTTCTAAGCCCAAGGTAAACGGCACAGGTGGCGTTTCCTGATAGGTGCCCTTCGTCATCAGAAGATCGGCAAAGTTCAAGCCGCAGGCAAGAATTTCGAGCAAGACCTCGCCCCGTCCGGGTTTTGGTTCAATGATTTCAATGAGTTCCGGTGGTCTCTCCTGCGAGAGGACCTGAAATGCCCGCATTGCTTGCCTCCATTTGAGACCCATAATTTAGCGGGTTCGAATGGGGCGACAACCGCAAATCACCAAATGGTGCAACCTATGCGGGATAGTTAAGACCTATCCTAAAGGGTAGGTAGAGAAATCGATGGTTTCATGGTCTTTTCCCGACAGTAGGCCGCGGTCCTGGACCGTGGCGCTGGTTCGACTGGGGGGTCGGGCCGGCTTTTATTGTAGCGACCGGAATGGAGTGGATCATGGCGCACGCAGTGGATGTTCATGTGGGAAAGAGAATTCGGCATCGGCGCTGGATGAACGGGACAACGCAGCAACAACTGGCAGACGCCGTAGGGATCAAGTTTCAACAGATCCAGAAATACGAGACCGGAATGAACCGTGTCAGCGCATCTCGCCTTTGGGACATCGCCCATGCCTTGGATGTGCCGGTAACTTTCTTTTTCGAAGGGTTCGACCAAGACCAACCCGCAGCTGATAGCAACAGCGCGATGCCGACGGATATTCTGGCCGACAAAGAGGCGCTCGAGCTTCTGCGATCCTATTATGCGATCCCGGAAAATCAGCGCCGCCGGCTGTTTGATCTGGCGCGGGTTCTGAGCGAGGTCGCCTGATCCCCAGCGCTTGACCGAGTAGCCACGAGCCTTTACCCGCAAGGGAAACCTTTTTGGGGGCGGGCTTATGCGGCACGATCTTGATGAGAAGACAAAGGGCGATCTGGTAAGGGTCGCCCATTTGCTTGCCGATGCGGCACGGCCGGTCACGCTCGAACACTTTCGGACGGCGTCCCTGAGCGCCGACGACAAGAGCACCCTCGAGAACCATTTCGACCCGGTGACCGTGGCCGACAAAGGCGCGGAAGAAGCCATGCGCGCGATCCTCGCCGCCGAGCGACCGCAGGACGGTGTCTTTGGCGAAGAGTATGGCCGTAGTGAGGGAACCAGCGGCCTTACTTGGGTTCTCGATCCTATCGACGGCACCCGCGCATATATTTCTGGTGCGCCGACCTGGGGCGTATTGATTGCCGTGGCGGACGCCCACGGCCCGCTTTTCGGAATCGTTGATCAGCCGTTTATCCGCGAGCGTTTTTCCGGTGGCTTCGGGATTTCAGAGGCTGTTGGCCCCTCGGGATCCGTCGCGCTGCGAACCCGTGCCGCGCGTCCACTCGCGGCCGCGACCGTTTTCACCACCTTTCCCGAGGTCGGAACTCTGGAAGAAGGGCGCGCCTTTGCGGCCGTTTCGCGCGCTGCTCGGCTGACGCGCTATGGGATGGACTGTTATGCCTATGCGCTTGTCGCAGCCGGTCAGGTCGATCTGGTGATCGAAGCGGGGCTCAATGCCTATGATATTCAAGGGCCGCAGGCGGTGATCGAGGCGGCGGGCGGGATTGTCACCAACTGGGACGGCGGCCCGGCCCACAACGGCGGCCGCGTCATCGCCGCGGCCAACCCCGCAATCCATAGCGAGGCGCTGAAAATTCTGAAATCTGCGCTCGCAACGGCTTGATCTGACGCGGAAAAAGCATTAGCGGTAAGGATATCCCTACCCAAGGTCGCGTCCTTATCCCCCTTCTGGCGACCGTCTCCCAATCCACCGAAGGGGGTGGAAAAATGGGAGATTCTATGACCGACTTTCTGATCCGTAACGCAGTGACCGTCTTGACGATGGACGACGACCGGCGCGAGCTTTCGGGCGTCGATATTCATATCAGTGGCGGCATCATCCAAGCCATCGGGCCGCGGCTGGAGGCCCCCGGCGCCGAGGTCATCGAGGCGGGCGCTTGCGTCGTCACGCCGGGCCTTGTGAACACTCATCACCACTTGTTTCAAAGCCTGACCCGTGCCGTGCCCGGCGGGCAGGATGCACTGCTTTTCGGTTGGCTCAAGACGCTCTATCCGATCTGGGCGAAGTTCGGCCCCGAAGAGATGTTTGTCTCCGCACAGATCGGTCTCGCCGAGCTGGCGCTCTCGGGCTGCACACTGACCTCCGACCACCTTTACCTCTTCCCCAACGGATCGCGGCTTGACGATACGATCGCCGCCGCTTCTGATGTCGGCCTGCGCTTCCACCCCACGCGCGGTGCGATGAGCATCGGCGAGAGCGCCGGCGGCCTGCCGCCCGACAGTCTGGTCGAGCGCGAGGCGGCGATCCTCGAGGATTGCATCCGCGTGATCGACGCCCATCATGATGCCGGCGAAGGCGCGATGGTGCGGGTGGGCGTGGCCCCTTGTTCGCCCTTCTCGGTGAGCCGCGATCTGATGCGCGATGCCGCACTCCTTGCCCGCGACAAGGGGGTGATGCTGCACACCCATTTGGCCGAGAACGACGAGGATATCGCCTATTCCGAGGCCATGTTCGGCTGCCGCCCCGGCCAGTATGCCGAGGATCTGGGCTGGACCGGCGCGGACGTCTGGCACGCACACTGCGTCAAGCTCGACGAGTCGGAGATGGCGCTCTTTGCCCGCACCCACACTGGCGTGGCCCATTGCCCCTGCTCGAACTGCCGCCTCGGCAGCGGCATCGCGCCGGTGCGGCGGATGCGGGATCTGGGCGTGAAGGTCGGTCTCGGGGTCGATGGCTCCGCCTCGAACGATGCGGGCAACCTCATAGGCGAAGCGCGGCAGGCGATGCTTCT
>JAHEBR010000115.1 GCA_024642185.1 Marivivens sp.
CGATGGTCTGTTGCGCGCGTTCGACGAGGGCGACGATATCGCCCATGCCAAGGATACGGCCCGCGATCCGGCCCGGCTCGAAGGTCTCGATGGCGTCCATCTTCTCGCCGAGGCCGACGAAGCGGATGGGCTTGCCGGTCACGGCCCGCATCGACAGCGCCGCACCGCCGCGGCCGTCGCCGTCCATGCGGGTCAGGACAACGCCGGTCACGCCGATCTTGGCGTCAAACTCGGTGGCCACATTCACCGCATCCTGGCCGGTCAGGCCATCGACCACGAGAAGCGTCTCGCGCGGCTTGACCACATCGCGCACATCGGCGGCCTGCTGGATCAGCTCGGCGTCGATATGCAGACGGCCCGCGGTGTCGAGCATATAGACGTCATAGCCGCCAAGGCTCGCTTGGGTCTTGGCCCGCTTGGCGATCTGCACCGGCGTCTCGCCCTTGACGATCGGCAGGGTATCCACGCCGATCTGGCGCCCGAGGATCTGCAGCTGCTCCATCGCGGCGGGGCGGTTCACGTCGAGCGAGGCCATCAAAACCCGCTTGCCTTCGCGCTCGGTCAGACGTTTGGCGAGCTTGGCGGTTGTGGTCGTCTTGCCCGAGCCCTGAAGGCCGACCATCAGGATCGGCGCGGGTGGGTTGTCGATCTTGAGCGCACCGGGATCTTCCGTGCCGGTCAGGACATTGACCAGCTCGTCATGCACGATCTTGACGACCTGCTGGCCCGGCGTGATCGACTTGGTCACGGCTTGGCCGGTGGCCTTGGCTTGAATGGCCGCCACAAAATCGCGGGCGACAGGCAGCGAGACGTCAGCCTCGAGAAGCGCCACGCGCACTTCGCGCAGGGCGGTCTTCACATCATCTTCCGAAAGAGCGCCCTGCTTGGTCAGCCGGTCGAAGACACCTGACAGGCGTTCGGAAAGTGATTCAAACATGCCTCGGTCTCCTTCAGACCCGTTTCCACATAGTCCCAGATAGGTCGGGACCGCTCATATCACAAACGCACCAAGATGCGTTCAAACGAATTGCGCGCCCACGGGCAACGCACCAAACGTATTGCGCGCCCACGGGCGCGACGCGCTGGTGGACGGCGATCCCCGCAATTGGGCGAGGACCGGAAGACAGAGTGCTTCCGGAGATTGGCCGCCGTTTAGGCCTTGCGCGCGGGGGAGTCAAGCAGAGCAGGCGTCGAAAAGGGGAAATCGCCCTTGCTGCATTGAACAGAACGGCTAGATTCCCCTTGGAGATGTGAATCGGCGCACAGAAGGGCCCATGGAACACTGGGACGAGATCAGAACCGCCTATCAGGTGGCCAAGCAGGGGACGGTCAGCGGCGCGGCCGATGTCTTGGGCGTGCACCACGCCACCGTGATCCGCCATATCGACGCGCTTGAAGCGCGGCTCGGGGCCAAGCTTTTCCAGCGCCACGCCCGCGGCTATACGCCGACCGAGGCGGGGCACGACCTTTTGCGGGTGGCGGGCGCCACCGACGACCAGTTTCAGCAGCTGGCGGGGCGGATACGCGGGCAGGGCGAGGGGGTGATCGGTGATCTCGTGGTCACCTCGCTGCCTTTGGTCAGCCATGTGCTGACGCCGATCCTCGTCGGTTTCCAGCAGGAAAACCCGGGCCTGCATATCCGCTATCTCACCTCCGACCGCCTCTTTCGGCTGGAATACGGCGAGGCCCATGTCGCGCTTCGGGCGGGCAATGCCCCGCAAGAGCCCGACAACGTGGTTCAGCCCTTCGGTCAGTTCCGCGCCGCGCTGGTGGCCTCGGACGCCTATATTGCCCGCTTTGGGATGCCGAAGGATGCAGGCGACCTCGCCAACCACTGGTTCGTCGCCAATGACGTGACAGGAAGCCGCGCACCTTGGAGCGACTGGATCAAGACACTCGCGGGCGCCGAGCGGATCATCTTCCGCACCAGTGACGACAAGGCGATGCGGGGCGCCATCCAAGAAGGGGCGGGGCTTGGCTTCGTTGCCAACTGGGAAGCCGAGAACGATCCGGGCCTTCACCGCGTCTTGCCCTGCCGCGACGAATGGTCTGTCCGGCTCTGGCTTGTGACCCACGTTGATCTGCATCGAACACCGAAGGTTCAGGGTTTTCTGCACTATCTGAAATCCCGCGCCCATGAGGTGACGCTTTGATCCCACGCGCCTATCAGGGGCATGTCGCCATGCTCCTCTTCTCTGCGCTTGTCGCTGGGTCTTTCTCGCTCGGAGCCAAGGTGGGCGACCTGATCTCGCCCGCCGCGATCAACGCCGTGCGCTTCTGGATTGCCGCCGCCATCGTCGCCGGAATTGCCATGGCGCGGGGCGGCATCCCCCTCGCGACCTTCCGCGCACCGTGGCGCTATCTGATCCTTGGCGGGCTTTTCTCGATCTACTTCGTGCTGATGTTCGAGGGTCTGAAAACCGCGGCGCCGGTCAGCGCGGCGGCGGTCTTTACCCTCACGCCGATCATGTCGGGCATTTTCGGCTGGCTCCTCCTGCGGCAAGTCATGACCGCGCGCATTGCCTTGGCCCTTGGGGTCGGCGGCGCGGGGGCGATCTGGGTGATCTTCCGGGGCGACCCTGCCGCACTTCTTTCGCTCGATATCGGCAAGGGCGAGCTGATCTATTTCGTGGGCTGTATCTCACACGCGATCTATACGCCGATGGTGCGCAAGCTGAACCGGGGCGAAAGCGCCTTTCACTTCACGTTGGGGATGCTTCTCGCGGGCGGCCTGATCCTGACGACATGGGCCTGGGGCGATATCCGCGCGACCGATTGGGCGCATCTGCCCGCCATCGTCTGGATCACGCTCTTCTATACGGCGATCTTTGCCAGTGCTGCGACCTTCGTTCTTTTGCAATTCGCGACCCTGCGGCTGCCCTCGTCCAAGGTCATGGCCTATACCTATCTCACGCCAAGCTGGGTGATCCTGTGGCAGCTGGCGCTGGGCGAAGGCGGACCATCCGCGATTGTCTTGATCGGCTTTGCCCTGACGATCGGCGCGCTACTCCTTCTCCTCAAGGAGTGAGGGATCGGCCAGTTCGGCATCGAGGAACCGCTCGAAGGCGTCGAGATCAAGCCCCTCCATCATGCCAAAGCCCTGCATCCAGACGCTCGCCTCGCGCAGCGCGTCGGGTTCGAGCTTGCACCATTTCACCCGCCCCCGCCGTTCCTGGCTGATGAGGCCCGCATTGGTCAGGACGGTCAGGTGCTTGGAAATCGCGGCGAGCGACATCTCGAAAGGTTCGGCCACATCCGTCACCGCCATGTCGTCTTCCAGAAGCATGGCGAGGATCGCCCGACGGGTCGGGTCGGCGAGGGCGGAGAAGACGGTGTCGAGCGTGGCGGCCATGGCGAAGATCAACGTGGGTGGCTGCGGATTGTCAACCGGTTGGTTGAATATGCGAATTTGCCTCGATTTGGCAGGATCGCGCTCGACGGGGCGGAAGGCCGGGCCGTGCTGCGGCGTGAAACGTCATATATATCAGTATGTTGAACGCAATGTCGCGGCGCTTTCCCGCTGCTTGACTCATAATCCCCCTCGAAATAGCAAGGCGCAGGATTCATGAGGGGGCCAAAGCCCGTGTCTGACCCGCATTCGAACGCCGACGCCGACCGTATGAAGGCGCTGGAAAACCGGATCGCCGCGGCCAAGCACAAGGATGCTGAGGTGCACCACATGAAGAAGGACTATTCCCAGGCGCAGCTTGCCTGGCGGATGGTCATCGAGCTTGTAGCCGGTCTTGGGATCGGCTTTGGCATCGGATACGGACTGGATACCCTCCTGGGGACCATGCCGATTTTTCTGGTGCTGTTCATATTTCTGGGCCTGGCCGCGGGCGTGAAAACGATGCTGGCCTCGGCGCAGGAGATGCAGACGAAACAGCTGGCCAAAGAGGCCAGCAGAGACGAGGACGACGAACGTGGCGACTGAAGCGCATGAAGAGGGCACCGGCCTTGTTTTCCACCCGCTGGATCAGTTCATCGTAAAGCCGCTTTTCGGTGAAGGCCCGATCCACTGGTACACGATCACCAACGCGACCCTGTGGATGGCTCTGTCGGTTGTCGCCATCATCGCTCTTTTCGTGCTTGGCAGCCGCGGCCGCGCGATCGTTCCGACCCGCACCCAGTCGATCGGCGAGCTGATCTATGGCTTCACCTACAAGATGGTTGAAGACGTCGCCGGCAAAGACGCGATCAAGTTCTTCCCCTATGTCCTGACGCTCTTCATGTTCGTCCTGTTCTCGAACTATCTCGGCCTGCTGCCGATGAGCTTTGCGACCACCTCGCACATCGCGGTGACCGCAGTTCTCGCCATGGCCGTGTTCCTGACCGTGACAATCGTTGGTTTCGTCAAGAACGGCACCAAATTCCTCGGGCTCTTCTGGGTTTCGTCGGCGCCCTTGGCGCTGCGCCCGATCCTCGCTGTGATCGAGCTCATTTCCTACTTCGTGCGCCCTGTCAGCCACTCGATCCGTCTTGGCGGCAACATCATGGCCGGCCACGCCGTTATGAAAGTGTTCGCGGGCTTTGCTGCCGTGGCTGTGATCAGCCCGGTTTCGGTCGGCGCCATCAGCGCGATCTATGGTCTTGAGATGCTGGTTGCCGGCGTTCAGGCCTACGTTTTCACCATCCTGACCTGCGTCTATCTGAAAGACGCGCTCCATCCGGGGCACTAAGGCCAGGACATCTATCACCGCAATTCCATCGTAAGGAGAAAATCATGGAAGGCGATATCGCTCAACTCGGTCAATTCATTGGTGCTGGTCTTGCCGGCATCGGTTCCGGCGCCGCCGCTATCGGTGTGGGCCACGTCGCTGGCAACTACCTTGCCGGCGCCCTCCGCAACCCGTCGGCTGCTGCTTCGCAGACCGCCACTCTCTTCATCGGCATCGCCTTCGCCGAAGCGCTCGGGATCTTCTCGTTCCTCGTAGCACTTCTGCTGATGTTCGCCGTCTAAGACCAAAGACGTGTCCTTACGGTCGGGGCGCGCGGGAACAAATCCGCGCCCCCGATGACACTTTCAGGTCCGACGGAGAGACGAGATGGCAAGCGGAACGACAACGGTCGAACACGCAGCTGATGCTGCCACGCACGGGGCTGAAGCCTCGGGCGCGGGTATGCCGCAGCTCGATTTTGCGACCTTCCCCAACCAGATTTTCTGGCTTCTGGTCACGCTCGTCGTGATCTACTTCGTGCTGTCGCGCATCGCGATCCCGCGCATCAGCGCGGTGCTTGCGGAACGTGCGGGCACGATTACCAACGATATTGCTGCAGCCGAAGAGCTTAAGCACAAGGCCCAGGCCGCCGAGGCCGCCTATGAAAAGGCGCTTGTCGATGCCCGTGCCGAGGCCTCGCGCATCGTCGCCGAGGCCAAGGCCGAGATTCAGGCCGAGCTTGATATCAAGCTGCAAAAGGCGGATGCGGCGATTTCCGCCAAGACTGCTGAAAGCGAAAAGGCGATTGCCGAAATTCGCGCCGGTGCCGTCAAGAGCGTGACCGCGGTGGCCAAGGATGCCGCCAAGGAAATCGTCTCGGCGCTGGGCGGCAAGGCTGATGCCAAAGCTGTCACCGCGGCTGTGTCCGCCCGGATGAAAGGCTAATCAGATGAAAAAGCTCGCAACCACCGCGCTTCTTTCGCTGGCCGCCTCGCCCGCTTTCGCGGCGTCCGGCCCGTTCCTGTCGCTGCACAACACGAACTTCATCGTTCTTCTGGCCTTCATCGTCTTCGTCGGCGCCCTGATCTATTTCGGCGTACCGGGGTTGATCGCCGGCCTTCTCGACAAGCGCGCCGACACGATCCGCGCCGAGCTTGAAGAAGCCAAGGCGCTTCGCGAAGAGGCCCAGACGCTGCTTGCCTCCTATGAACGCAAGCAAAGAGAAGTTCAGGCCCAGGCCGAGCGGATCGTCGAGGCCGCTCGCGACGAGGCCATGAAGGCCGCCGAGCAGGCCAAAGCCGATATCGAGGCTTCCGTGGTGCGCCGCTTGGCCGCCGCCGAAGACCAGATCGCCAGCGCCGAGGCCGCTGCCGTTCGCGAGATCCGCGACCGCGCTGTGGCTGTGGCCATCGGCGCGGCCCGCGAGATCCTCGCCGCGCAGATGACCGCGACCGACGCGAATAAGCTGATCGACGACGCTATCGCGACCGTTGAGGACCGCCTTCACTAAGGCGGCGACAGATCAATTGAGGGGCCCGGCGCGCAAGCAGCCGGGCCTTTTTCTTTACGCGAGCTAGCGATTCAGTTCGTGCTCGAACCGCTTGCGGGCGATGACTTCGTTACGATCCGCCTTTTGTTGTTCCAGGAGCGAGCGCTCAACGAAATTGAGGTGCGCCGCAACGGCATCGCGTGCCGCTTCGGGATCGCGGGCCTGAAGCGCATCGTTGATGACGCGGTGCTGGTCGAGCAGCGTCTGCCGCGTGGTCCGCTGCTTGAACATGATCTGGCGGTTGTAGAACACGCCCTCGCGCAGGAGCTGATACATCGACCGCATCATATGCAGCATGATCACGTTGTGGCTCGCCTCGATGATCGCGAGGTGAAAGTCAGCGTCGAGCGAGGCCTCGTCGGCAGGATTGCGCTTGGTGTGCGCCGCTTCCATCTTCTTGAAGATCGTATCGATCACCTTGAGGTCGGTCTCCGAGCCCAGCCGCGCAGCCCGCCCGGCCGCAAGCCCCTCCATATCGCGGCGGAAGGAGATGTAGTCGAAGAGCGCCTCGGGGTGGTTGGCAAAAAGCTTGACCAATGCCTC
>JAHEBR010000116.1 GCA_024642185.1 Marivivens sp.
AAGATCGCGCCGTCGATTGCCACGAACAACAAGATGGTCTGCAAACCGACCGAGCTGACGCCGCTCACTGCCATTGCGCTGGCCGATATCCTCTATGAAGCGGGCCTGCCGCCCGAGATGTTCCAGATCGTCACCGGCCTTCCGGCCGATATCGGCGACGAGATGATCACTAACGAGAATATCGACATCATCACCTTCACCGGCGGCGTGCCGGTGGGCAAGATGATCGCCGGCAAAGCGGGCTATAAGCGCACGGCGCTGGAGCTGGGCGGCAATGATCCGATCATCATTCTCAATGACCTTGATGACGCCGATCTTGAGAAGGCCGCGGCCATTGCTGTGGCGGGGGCGACGGGCAATTCCGGCCAGCGCTGCACCGCGGTGAAGCGCATCCTTGTGCAGGAAAGCGTGGCGGATCGCTTCGTGCCGATGGTTCTGGCCAAGGCCAAGGCGATCCGGTTTGGCGATCCGATGGACCCGGCGACCGAGTTGGGCTGTGTGATCCATTCCAAGGCGGCCGAGCTTTTCGAGAAGCGCGTCTACATGGCCGAGGCGCAGGGGGCGAAGGTGCTCTATGACCCCGGCCGCAAGGGGGCGCTTTTGCCGCCGATCGTTGTCGATCATGTGCCGCATGACAGCGAGCTCGTCATGGAAGAGACCTTTGGCCCGATCGTCCCCATCGTGCGGGTGCCGGATGATGATGCCGAGGTGATGCGGCTGTCGAACTCGACCGCCTTTGGCCTGTCGTCGGGCGTTTGCACCAACGATTTCCGCCGGATGCAGGCCTTTATCGAGGGGCTGAATGTGGGCACGGTGAATATCTGGGAGCAGCCCGGCTATCGCATCGAGACCTCGCCCTTCGGCGGGATCAAGGATTCGGGCAATGGCGTGAAAGAAGGGGTCAGCGAGGCGATGAAGTTTTTCACCAATGTGAAGACCTATTCGCTGCCCTGGCCGTAGGGCCGCCTCCGGCGGGAGTATTTAGGGCCAAAAGAAGGGGCGAGGGATGCGCCATACCGAGGGCGAGGCCAATACGTCGAAGGCGCGGGCAGAGTGGGCCGCGCGGGAGGAGGACGGGGCGACGCGCGATTTGCTGCGGCGGGACGGGGAGGCGTTTCTGCATCAGTCGCTGTCGTCGCCTTGTGTGTCGACCATCGCCAGGGCCGAGGGGATCTGGATCGAGGATACCGCCGGGCGGCGGTATATGGATTTCCATGGCAACTCGGTCCATCACATCGGCTACGGCCATCCGCGGCTCGTAGAGGCGATCAAGGCACAATTGGACGCCCTGCCCTTTTCGCCGCGTAGGTTTACCAATGAGGTGTCGGTCGAGCTGGCCGAGAAGCTGAAGGCCATCGCGCCGGGGGATCTGGGGCGGGTGCTTTTCACCACCGGCGGGTCGGATGCCAATGAGGTGGCGCTGCGGCTGGCGCGGGCGGCGACGGGGCGGTTCAAGACGCTGAGTTTCTGGGATGCCTTTCACGGCGCGGGATTTGGCGCCTCGTCGGTCGGCGGCGAAGCCACCTTCCGCAGCCATATCGCCGGGCCGCTTCTGCCGGGGGCCGAGCATATCGCGCCATTTCACTGCTATCACTGCGCCTATGGGCACGCGGGGCCGGAAAGCTGCGGCCTCGCGTGCGCGAAGATGGTCGACTATGTGCTGGGCCGCGAGGGCGATGTGGCGGCGGTGATTGCAGAGCCGATGCGGGCGGTGCCGGTCGTGCCGCCGAAGGGATACTGGAAGGCGGTGCAGGAGGCCTGCCACCGGCACGGGGCGCTTCTGATCATGGACGAGATTCCCACCGGGCTTGGCAAGACGGGGCGGATGTTTGCCTTCGAGCATGATGGGATCACGCCGGATATCGTGACGTTGGGAAAGGCGCTCGGCGGGGGGATCCTGCCGATTGCGGCGGTGATCGCGCGCGAGGAGCTCAACGTCGCGGGCGATTTCGCCATCGGGCATTATACGCACGAGAAGAACCCGGTGACGGCGCGGGCGGCGCTGACCACCCTCGAGATCATCGAAGAAGAGGGGCTGGTCGAGCGGGCGGCGGAGCTTGGCGGTTGGGCGATGGAACGCTTGCGCGAGGCGCTGGCGGGCAACGACCATGTGGGCGATATTCGCGGGCGGGGCCTGATGTTTGGCGTCGAGATGGTAACGAGCCGCGAGAGCCGGACGCCTGCGCCGGAACTGGCCGAGCGCATCTACTATGCCTCGCTGGCGGCGGGGCTTTCCTTCAAGATCAGCGCCGGGTCGGTTCTGACGCTCTCACCGCCCTTGACCATTTCGCGCGGCGACCTTGAGCGCGCCCTCGGCATCGTCACCACGGCGATCGTGGAGGCGACAGCTTGAGCGCAGGCGTCATCGCCATCGTACTTTGCGCCGCGCTCATGCACGCGCTGTGGAACGCGCTGATCAAAGGCGCGGGCGACAGGACGGTGATGCTTGGCCTCATCGCTTTGGGCCATGTGATCCCCGGCTTTGCGCTGGCGTTGAACCTGCCCGCGCCTGATCCGTCCTCCTGGGCCTTTATCGCGCTCTCGACGGTCATTCACTGGGGCTATTACTATCTCCTCAACCTCGCTTACCGCAGCGGCGATCTCTCGGTCGTCTATCCCATCGCCCGTGGGGCGGCGCCGCTCTTGGTGGCTCTTGGGGCATGGGCCGCGATCGGCGAAGCCCTGCCACCGCTTGCTTGGGTCGGCATCGGCGCCATCTCCGCCGGCATTTTCCTTCTCGTGCGGCCATCCCGGCTGGGTCATGCCCACCGGGGCAGTATCCTGGCCGCGCTTGGAACAGCGCTGACGGTCGCGGCCTATTCCGTCGCCGACGGCATTGGCGTGCGGGCGTCGCAAGAGGCGCTGGCCTATGTGGCCTGGCTCTTCACCGCCGAGATCTTTGTCGCGGCCTTTGTTCTTGGCACCCGGCATAAGAGGCTTCGCGCCATGAGCGGGCGGACGGTGATCATCGGTCTTGCCGGGGGCGTTATCTCCGGCGCGGCCTATGCCTTGGCGCTCTACGCCAAGACCATCGCGCCAATCGGCATGGTTTCGGCCATGCGCGAAACCTCGGTGATTTTTGCCGCGCTTTTTGGGGTGATTTGGTTTGGTGAGGGGCCGAAGCTGCAGCGCCTGATCGCTTCCGGCGTTGTCTGCTTCGGGATCCTGTTGATCGGGCTCGCCTAAAACCCACATATTCCCATAAAATAACGCGCAATTGCGCGGCTATCTCTGGACATTCGTGGGGTATGGGTGTGATCTAATGATGAAGGAGCCCCCGATGGTCAAAATCGCAGAGCCGCATTCCACCCACCGCGAGGTCGAGCTTCTCGAGACCCTGCGCAGCCTCGGCGGCTCGTCGCGGACTGCGGCACTGGCCGAGGCGTTGGGCGTCTCTGAGGAAACGATCCGGCGGACAGTGAAGGCACTGGCCAAATCGGGGCTTTTGCAACGCGTGCACGGGGGTGTCTACCTCACCAACAAGGATGCCTTGTCGCCCTTTGCCGCGCGGCTCGGGAAACACGCGGAAGAAAAGAGCCGGATCGCCACGCAGGCGGCGGCGATGATCCCCAATGGCTCGTCAGTCTTTCTCGATGTGGGCTCGACCACCGCCTTCGTAGCCGAACGCCTAAAGGATCACCGTGATCTGACGGTGATCACCAACGCGATGACCCCGGCGCAGGCGCTTGTCGGGCGCAACGGCAATCGCGTCTATCTTGTGGGTGGCGAGCTTCGCGAAGTTGAATCCGGCGCGTTCGGCATCTGGACCGTTTCCTATGTCAGTCAGTTTCACATCGATACCGCAGTTCTTAGTGTCGACGGGATCGATGCGAGCAGCGGTTTTCTTCTGGCGGGCGCCGCCGAAGCCGATCTGGCGCGCGCCGTCGTTTCCCGCGCAAAGCGGCGCATCGTCGTTGCCGATCACAGTAAATTCGGCCAGCCCGCGCCCTTTGTCGCCTGCCCCGCCGAAAGCATTGACGTTGTTGTGACCGACAAGATCCCGCGGCAAGTCTTCGAGAAGCGACTTGCCGAGTGGGAAATCGAGCTCGTCGTTGCCGGTGCAAAGGAACGGAAGTAGAGGCCTATGGCAATCCTGACATTCCTTGTTCAACTCGCCGGCGCGACGATGCTCCTGCTCTTTGCTGTCCGAATGGTTCGCACCGGAATCGAGCGCGCTTTTGGCTCGGCATTCCAGGAAATGGTGACGGCCCCTCGCCCGCGCCTGCAAACAGCGGCACTGGGCCTCTTGCTGGCAGTCGTTCTGCAAAGCTCGGCCGCGGTGGCACTTTTGGTTGCGGGGTTTGCCGGGGCCGGCGGGCTTGCCTTTGGCACGGGCCTTGCGGCGGCGCTTGGGGCCGATCTTGGCTCGGCGCTTCTGATTCAGATTCTGTCGCTCAAGCTTGATGCCTTGGCGCCCCTACTTTTGGCTGTCGGCGGATTTCTCTTTCTCAAAACCGAGAAACGCAGCCTCAAACAGGCGGGCCGGATTATCCTTGGCATCGCCTTTATTCTCGTGGCTCTGCGGTTCCTGCGCGAGACGATGGAGCCGATCCGCGACAGCGGCGTTTTGCCTGCCCTATCGGCCTATCTTGAAAAGGATTTCATCACCTCTTTCATCGCCGGCGCTGTTCTCGCCTTCGTCATGCATTCCTCGGTGGCCGCGATCCTGATGTGCGTAACCGTCGTGGCAATCGGCGCCCTGCCGCTTGGCGCGGGTATTTCGCTCATCCTTGGGGCCAATCTTGGCTCGGCCTTGATCCCGGTCTGGCTCTCGCGAGATATGGAGCCTGCGGGGCGGCGTATCCCGATAGCAAATCTGGCGCTGCGGGGATCGGCGGCGATCCTTTCGGTTCTGATCCTCAATCTCGCGGCGGTTGATCTCTTTCCGCAAGCCCTGCCACCTGCGCAGGAGCTGATCCTTGTCCACATCGGCTTTAACGTGCTGGTCCTTTTGATCGGTCTGCCCTTGGCAACTGGCCTCGAGGGGCCGCTCAGATCGCTCTTTCCCGACCCGCCAGAAGAGAGCCCGACCGCGCCGACCCATCATCGCAGTTTTCTTGATCCCGCCGTTCAGCATCGCCCTGCCGCAGCGCTCGCCTCGATGCGCCGCGAAGTTCTGAGGATGGAGCAGGTCGTCGAGGAAATGGTCGCTCCGGCGATGGAGCTTTACTCCAGCTACGACAAGCGCCGGATGCAGGCCATTCGCGCCAAGGATCTGATCGTCAACGATGCCTTTGACGGCATCCGCCGCTATGCTTCGGGGATCGGTGTCGAGAAGATGTCGAAGGCCGAAGAGAAGGAGTTGCGCGAGCTTTTGGAGTTTGCCATCGCGCTCGAAGCGGCGGGCGATATCGTCGCCAAGGGTCTGACCGCGCTCGCCGCCGAAAAGAACGACAAGAACATCGCCTTTTCTGAAGAGGGCCTGAAAGAGTTGGCCGTGATGCACGCGCGGGTCATGCATAACCTTGATCTCGCGGCGCGGGTCCTCGTTTCAAACGATCCCGAAAGCGCCCGGCTCCTTCTGTCCGAGAAAGACGAGATGCGTGTGCTGCACCGCGCCACGCGCAAGAAACACCTGCGCCGCCTGAGCGCCGGAGAGACAACGAGCCTAGAATCAAGCGATGTGCATCTCGAAACCGCGCATTCGCTCAAGGAAATCAACTCTCAGATCGCCTCGATCGCCTATCCGATCCTGTTCCGCGAGGGGCAGCTTCTTGACACCCGCCTCATCAACCGGATGGACGAAACCTACCCCGAGACCTGACCCTCTTGGAAATGGGAGGGAAAGACGGCGGCAAGGTAGGCCAGAACCCTCGCCTTCGCCCCTTCGGCCGAGAACCTTTCAGGATACATCAGGATGTTGAGCCAAAGCCCGTCGAAAAGCCCCTCGAGCGTGGCAGCCACATCGCGCGCCTCGATCCCCGAATAATGCCCTTGAGCAATGATGCCCGCGCAAAGCTCGGTCACCACATCCATCCGCTCGTCATCGATCCCGGTCGCCGTTGCGCGGTAGGACTTGCGGTGAACCGGATTGCCGAAGAAGGCGAACCAGACGGCTAGCTTGCGCCGGTTGCAGATGCGGGGATGAAACTGGGCGTCGATAATGGCGCCGATCTTGCCTGCGGGCGAAAGATCGCCGCGCCCGGCCTGCGCCTGCCACATGTCGCGATGCTCTTCTGCCAGCGACATAAGCACGGCCCGAATAAGCCCGTCCTTGCTGCCGAAATGGAAATTGGCAAGCCCCAGAGACAGCCCGGCCTTGCGGGTAATCTCGGGCAGGGTGGCGCCCGATATCCCCGCTTCGCCAATCACCGAGATCGTTGCATCGATCAGCTGCCTGCGCCGTTCTTCGGGCGGGGCGGTGCGCGCGGTTTTCCCCTTTTCAGCAGCCATGGCGGCCTCTTTGACTGAATGATCTTTCAATCAATGGGTTGAATTCGCCGCCCGGTCAACCCACACTGGCGCAGCGCTCAGATTCCGACCGGAGATTCCCATGTCCCAAGCCCTGCCCACCCACGCCCAGACCGTCATCATCGGCGGCGGCTCTATCGGCTGTAACACCGCCTATCAGCTGACCAAGCTTGGCATGTCGGACGTGGTGGTTCTCGAACGCGACCGGCTCACTTCGGGCACGACGTGGCACGCGGCGGGGCTGATCGTGGGCGGCCTCCTGAAATCCGAAGCCGAGTGCGAGATCTATCTCGAAGGCCGCCGCCTTTAT
>JAHEBR010000117.1 GCA_024642185.1 Marivivens sp.
CGAGCGCGAAGGCCAGTGGCGCCCAGCCGGTCTGCGGGCGGAGTTTCTCTTGACCCACATAGTGCGACCAGCCGCCACCCGACTGACCGATACAACCGCACATCACCAGCATGTTGATGACGCCACGGTAGTTCATATCCATGTGATACCAGTGGTTCATCGCCGCGCCGATGATGATCATCGACTTGCCGTTCGTCTTCTCGGCGTTGCGGGCAAACTCGCGGGCAACCGTCGCGATCTTGTCGCGGCTGACGCCGGTGATCTTTTCCGCCCACGCAGGCGTGCCCGGAACCTGATCGTCATAGCTCTTGGCGACCCAATCGCCGCCGAGGCCGCGATCGAGGCCATAGTTGGCGCAGAACAGGTCGAACACCGTGGCGACCTTGATGGTCTTGCGGCCCACCTTGATCTTCTTGACCGGAATATTGCGGGTCAGAACCTCGGGGTGGTTGTCGGCTGCAAACTCAGGCGTCGCGTGGCCGCCGAAGTAGGGGAAATCGACCCCTTCGATGGCGTCGTGGTCCTCATCGAGAACAAGCGACATCTTGAGGCGCGTCTCGGCCTCGCCCTTGCGCTCTTCGAGGTTCCATTGGCCCTGCTGGCCCCAGCGGTAGCCGATCGAGCCGTTGGGCGCGATCATCTGGCCGGTTTTCTCGTCGATACCGACGGTCTTCCAGTCGGGGTTGTTCTCTTCGCCCAGCTTGTCGGAAAAATCGTCTGCGCGCAGGAAAGCGCCGGGAACGAGGCTGCCGTCCTTCTCGTCAAGTTTCACCAGCATCGGGAAATCGCTGTACTGGCGGCAGTAGTTCTCGAAATACTCGGCCTGACGGTCGAGGTGGAACTCGCGCAGGATCACGTGGCCCATCGCCATGCCGAGTGCTGCGTCGGTGCCCTGCTTGGGGTTGAGCCAGATGTCGCCGAATTTGGCGGCTTCGGAATAGTCGGGCGAAATGACCGCCGACTTGGTGCCGCGATAGCGGGCCTCGGTATAGAAGTGGGCGTCGGGCGTCCGGGTCTGGGGAACGTTGGAGCCCCAGAGCAGGAGGAAGCCCGCGTTATACCAGTCGGCCGATTCCGGCACGTCGGTCTGCTCGCCCCAGGTCATCGGCGAGGCGGGCGGAAGGTCGCAGTACCAATCGTAGAACGACATGCAGACGCCGCCCATCAGCGACAGATAGCGCGAGCCTGCCGCATACGAGACCATCGACATGGCCGGGATCGGCGAGAAGCCGAACACGCGGTCGGGGCCGTATTTCTTGGCGGTATAGGCGTTGGCTGTCGCGGTGATCTCGGTCGCCTCGTCCCACGAGGCCCGGACGAAACCGCCCTTGCCGCGCATCTTGGTATAGGAGGCGCGCAGGATCGGATCCTCCTGGAGGGCCGTCCAGGCCTCGACAGGGCTCATCGTCTCGCGCATCCGGCGCCAGGCCCTGAGAAGACGGCCGCGCACAAGGGGCGTCTTCACGCGGTTGGCGGAATAGAGATACCAGCTATAGCTGGCGCCGCGGGCGCAGCCGCGTGGTTCGTGATTGGGAAGATCGGGGCGGGTCCGCGGATAATCGGTCTGCTGGGTTTCCCAGGTCACGATCCCCGACTTCACGTAGATTTTCCAGCTGCACGACCCGGTGCAGTTCACACCGTGGGTCGAGCGGACGACTTTGTCGTGCCGCCAGCGGTTGCGGTAGGTGTCTTCCCAGGCGCGGTCTTCGCGGGTGACCTGACCGTGACCATTGGAGAACCGCTCCAGTTCCTTGGACTGGAAGAAGTTCAGTCTGTCGAGCAGGTGGCTCATATCAATCTCCTTGAGGATGATCCCGCGCGCCGGACGTCCGGCGCACGGGAGAGGTCAGAGTGTCAGCAAGACACCGGAGCGTTCTTGCGGCTGTAGAAGATCCAGGTGACCACAACGCAGACGACGTAGAACCACAGGAACCCCCACAGCGCCGCGTTCGGAGCGCCCGTCATGCTGATCGAGGTGCCGTAGAACTTGGGGATGAAGAAGGCGCCGTAGGCCGCGATGGCCGAGGTGAAGGCGATGATCGCAGCGCTTTCACGCTCGATCGCTTTCTGGATCAGGGCAGCGTCGGTGCCTTTCATCAGGCGCGGCAATTCCTTCTTCATGATCGAGGGGATCATCTGGAAGGTGGAGGCGTTGCCCACACCGGTGAGGAAGAACAGCGCCATGAAGCAGGCGAAAAAGCCCCAGAAGTTGCCATCAGCGTCGGCCGCAGAGGGCAGGAACTGAAGCACACCCCAGACCGAGATGATCATGCCGATGAAGACATAGAACGTCACGCGGCCACCGCCGAACTTGTCTGAAACCCATCCCGTTGCTGCGCGGCTCAGGGCGCCGACGAGCGGCCCGAGGAAGGCATAGGACAGAACGTTCACATCGGGGAACTGGGTCTTCATCAGAAGCGGGAAGCCCGCCGAGTAGCCGATGAAGCTGCCGAAGGTTCCGGTGTAGAGGACGCACATGACCCAGTTGTGGAACCGCTTGAGGATCGACAGCTGATCACCGAGCGAGGCTTTGGCGTCGGCGATGTCATTCATGCCGAACCATGCCGCAACCGCGCTGATCGCGATGAACGGAACCCAGATAAAGCCGGCGTTCTGGATCCAGAGCTGGCTACCGTTCGAGAGGGTCACCGGCTCACCACCGAGTGCGCCGAAGACGCCAGCGGTAATCACCATCGGCACGACAAACTGCATGACCGATACGCCAAGGTTACCGAGGCCCGCATTCATCGCCAGCGCCTGTCCTTTGGTCGCCTTCGGATAGAAATAGGCGATGTTGGCCATCGACGAGGCGAAGTTGCCGCCACCGAAACCGCACATAAGGGCGAGGATCAAGAACATGGAATAGGGCGTTTCGGGGTTCTGGACCGCAAAACCGATGCCCAGCGCGGGCAGCAGCAGCGATGCCGAGGAGATCGCCGTCCATTTGCGGCCGCCGAAGATCGGGATCATAAAGCTGTAGAAGATCCGCAGCGTCGCACCCGAAAGGCCAGGCAGCGACGCGAGCCAGAAGAGCTGGCCGGTTGTGTATTCAAAGCCGATCGCCGGCAGTTTTGCCACAACGACCGACCACACCATCCAGACCGAAAAGGCCAGAAGAAGGTTGGGGATCGAGATCCAGAGATTGCGGGCCGCGACAGCCTTGCCGCGCTTTTCCCAGAAGTCTTTATCTTCCGGGCGCCAGTCGGTCAGGGTGTGCCCCTGCTGTCCGACGGTGTTTGCTGAAGTCGCCATGGGTGTTCCCCTTTGCAGCGGTTGAGGGGCCGGGCCACATCATGCGGCCCGGCGGGATTGGATTATTGAGCCGGACGGGCGCTTTGCGCTTCGAGCGCCTCCATGCCGGCCCGAAGTTCTGAGTTGGCACGCTCGGCACGGCGGCGAAGCGTCTCGATATTGGCCGCGGCGAAAGCGGCCCGCTCTTCATCTTCCTGCTTCGTCGAGAAGCGGACGAAGAAGGCCAGAACCGAGGCACAGGACACCACGATGCCGAGGATGAAGAAGGCCTGATGCCAATCAAGCGTGCCCTTGAAGAGGAAGCCCGCGAGGACCGCACCGGCGTTGCCACCGGCACCAACCACACCAGCCACAGCGCCAAGCGCCTTCTTGTTGATGAAGGGAACGACCGAGTATGTGGCCCCTTCCGCCATCTGCGTGAAGAGCGAGAAGACGATGAGCGCGGGCAGAGCCAGGAAGAGCACCGACATCTGGCTGAAGATCATCAGCGCAAAGCCTTCAAAGAGGATACAGACGAAGAGCCAGAAGGCACGCCCCTTCAGACCCCAGAGCGACCCGAAGTTGTCGCCGAACAGGCCGCCGAGCGTGCGGGCGAAAATGTTCATCAGGCCGAACGAGGCCGCCATCAGACCGGCGGTGACGAGCGTCAGATCAAAGTAGTCGATGAAATAGAGCGCGGCGACGTTGTTGACCGTCAGCTCGATGCCAAAGCAGGCGCCATAGATCACGAACAGAACCCAAACGCGCGGGTCTTTCATCGCATGCCAATAGGCACCGGTGACTTTCTTCTTCTCGGGCATCATGCCCCTGGCGCGCAGGTCGTCAAAATTGCCGTCCGGCGCGTCTTGGGTGAGGAAGTAGTAGGCAATACCGGTCAGGAAGATGATCGAACCGACCACCACCATCGAAAGCCGCCAACCAAGCGCTTCGGAGAAGCCAAAGCCCACCACAAAGACCGAGAACAGGAGCGGCATGACGAACTGCGTGACACCGCCGCCGAGGTTGCCCCATCCGGCGCTTGTCGCGTTGGCCTGGCCCACCACGTTGGGGGCAAACATGACGCTCGTATGATACTGTGTGATGACAAACGAGGCGCCGATACCACCGATCAGAACCCGGAAAAGCAGGAAGGTCTGGAAATCATGTGCAAAGCCGATGCCCATCACGGGCAGCGCGCCAAGCATAAGAAGCCATGTATAGGATTTCCGCGGACCGATCCGGTCGACCAGCCAGCCGACAAACAGCCGGGCAAAGATCGTGACCGACACCGAGCCGATGATGGCCCAGCCAACCTGATCCTTGGTCAACTGCAATTCGTCCCGCACAACCGACATGAGCGGCGCGATGCCGAACCATGCAAAGAAGCAGGCGAAAAAGGCGAACCACGTCATGTGGAACGTCCTGATCTGGACCATTCTCACATCGAAGAAGTTGCGCCACAGGCTTGTTGCCTTGTTCTGTAACTCCATTTGTCCCTCCATTCCCGGACGGCAAAGGCCGCCCAACTTGGGTTGTGAGACGCATGTGCCATCCGGCCCGAACGGAGGACTTGATCCATGTCAATTTTTGAAGTTAAACGATTGAAATAATTATATAATCCAAATTTATCAATCGGCCAAAGCGCTTCCAACAATTCACGAGGGCAAAGATGTTTGGTGACATCCGAAGGGATATCAAATAGGGTCTTGATAAAGATCAAGCGAGGAAACGATGCGACCCGGAGAGATTGATGAAATTCGCAAACTCCCGCTGTTCGCGGCCATGCTCCCCGAAAACTTCGACGCCTTGTTTCGTGGCGCTTATGTCCAGAGTTTCCCGCCACAGATCGAACTGATCCGCGAAGGCGATCCTGCGGATTTTCTTCATGTGGTCCTTGAGGGTTCGGTCGAGCTTTTCGCGACTTGGAACAACCGCGAAACCACGATGGCCACGGTGGCGCCCATCGCAACCTTCATTCTTGCGGCTACAATCAAGAACGGCCCTTATCTCATGTCGGCCCGAACCCTCGAAAAAGCGCGGGTGATCCTTCTTCCGTCCGCCGATGTCCGCAAGATCTTTACGACCGATACCGGCTTCGCCCAGGCCATCATCCTAGATTTGGCCCAATGCTATCGGTCGGTCGTTAAATCCCATAAGGACCTCAAGCTCAGAACCTCTGTCGAGAGGCTCGCCAACTACCTTCTTCGCAAGGACCAACAGGCTGGCGAGCAGGGCCATTTCGACCTCAAGATCGAAAAGCGTCGGTTGGCATCATATTTGGGCATGACCGCTGAAAACCTCTCGCGCTCCATTCGAACCCTGAACGGCTATGGTGTCGAGATCGACGGAAGCCAGGTCAGAATTACTGACCGCAAAGACCTTGCGGCCTTTGCCAAACCCACGCCTTTGATCGACGATCCAAAGTGCTAGGGAGCCCGAGCTGCTTACCGATAGTAGAGTGAGCGCCCATTGAGGAAGATCTGAACCTTTGCGGGATCGGCGCCAAGGCTCACCGTCTTGCCGCGATAATCGGGGTGGATGCCACTCAGCTTGCTGATCACATGGCCCGCCTGATCTTGCGGCTCGAAATAGAGGATCGTCACCTCGCCCAGCGCCTCGGTATAGGCCACCTTGCCCGAAAAGACCGGCTGGCCTTCCACCTGCACGAGATCCTCGGGCCGGACGCCCACATTAACCTTGATCCCCTTGTCGGCGGCGGTCGTGGGCACAGCCGACCGCGCGATGCCGCCGCTGGCAAGCCTCACCACGGTTTCCTTGCCGGTCTCGACGATCTCGCCCGCGAGAAGGTTCATCGCCGGTGAGCCGATGAACTGGGCCACAAACTCGTTCTCGGGCCGCTCATATAGCTCAAGCGGCGTGCCCACCTGCGCGATGCCCTTGTCGGCCAGAACGACAATCCGGCTCGCCAGCGTCATCGCCTCGACCTGATCGTGGGTAACATAGATCATCGTCGAGTCGGGCATGGATTCCTTGAGCTGGGCAATCTCGATCCGCGTCGCCACGCGCAGGGCGGCGTCGAGGTTGGAGAGCGGCTCGTCGAAGAGATAGACCTTGGGATCGCGCACGATGGCGCGGCCGATGGCGACCCGTTGGCGCTGGCCGCCGGAGAGGGCCTTGGGCAGACGGTCGAGATAGGGTTCAAGCTGAAGGATGCGGGCGGCCTTCATCACGGCGGCGTCGATCTCGGAGGCCGATTTCTTGGCAAGCTTGAGCGCAAAGCTCATGTTATCCCGCACCGTCATATGCGGATAGAGCGCGTAGGACTGAAACACCATGGCGATCCCGCGCTGCGCGGGCGGCACGTCGTTGACCAAGAGGCCGTCGATCTCGAGGCTGCCATCGGTGATGCTCTCAAGCCCCGCGATCATCCGCAGAAGGGTCGATTTCCCGCAGCCCGAGGGGCCGACGAAAACGATCAGCTCGCCCTGCTCGATATCGAGGTTGATATTGTTCAG
>JAHEBR010000008.1 GCA_024642185.1 Marivivens sp.
GTGCTGTTCGTCGATCACCGCAAGGCGCAGATCGTGAAACTCGACATCCTTCTGGAAGACGGCATGGGTGCCGACGAGAATGCCGATCTCGCCCGAGGCCAAGGCCACCAGTTTCGCGCTGCGCTCGCTGCCCTTGTCGCGCCCGGTCAGGATCTCGATCCGAACCCCCGCTGCCGCCGCAAAGCCCTTGAGCCCGTCGAAATGCTGGCGTGCGAGGATCTCGGTGGGCGCCATCATCACCCCCTGCCCGCCCGCCTCGACCGCCCGCAAAAGCGCCATCAGCGCCACCAGCGTCTTGCCCGAGCCCACATCGCCCTGCAAAAGCCGGTTCATCCGCGCCGTATCGGCCATATCCGCGGAAATCTCTTCGACCGCGCGGGATTGCGCGGCCGTCGGCGTATAGGGCAGCGCGGCGAGAACCTTGGCCCTCAGTCGCCCGTCTCCCGCCGAAACCCGCCCCTTGCCGCGCCGGACAACGGCGCGGGCCAGCGCAAGGGTGACCTGATGTGCGAAGAACTCGTCATAGGCGAGGCGCTGTCGGGCCGGATGGTGCGGCGAGAGGTCGGCGGTCGATCCCGGCCTATGCACCTCGGTTAGGGCCACGCGCCAGTCGGGCCATCCTTCACGCGCCTTCAGCGCCGGATCAATCCATTCTGCCAATAGCGGCGCCATCCCGAGGGCGCTGCGCGAGGCCTTGAACATCAGCTTCTGCGTCACCCCGGCCGTCAGCGGATAGACCGGCTCGAAAGTTGGCATCTCCTCGGCCTCATCAAGCGGCAAGATGTGATCGGGATGGGTCATCTGAGCAACGCCATCGAAAAGCTCGATCTTGCCAGAGACAACACGCCGCTCGCCCACTGGCAGAAGCTTTTTCAGATAGTCGGCACGGGCATGGAAGAAGACGAGCTGAAACGAGGTTTTTGCGTCGTTCACCGTGATCCGGTAGGGGCGGCCCTTGCCATGCGGCGGATAATGCGCGGCGACAGTGATCTCGACCGTGGCAACGGCGGGCAAGATCACCTCGGTGATCGAGGCACGGCGATGCCGGTCGATCCCGCTATAGGGCAGCATAAACAGAAGATCGCGGGGTTTCTCGATGTCGATCGCCGCCAGCAACTGCGCGGTTTTCGGCCCGACGCCGTCCAGCGCCTGCAAGGCCCCAAAGAGCGGCCAGAGGGCTTCGGGCCGGCCCTTCATGCCCCACCGATGAGCGCAAGCCAGCCATCTTCGTCGATCGTCTCGATGCCGAGATCAACCGCTTTCTTGGCTTTCGATCCTGCACCAGGCCCCGCCACCACCAGATCGGTCTTGGCGCTGACGCTGCCTGCGACCTTGGCGCCAAGCGCCTCGGCACGGGCTTTGGCTTCTGCGCGGCTCATCTTTTCAAGGGTGCCGGTGAATACGATGGTCTTGCCCGCGACAGGGCTGTCGTCGGCCACCACGCGGCGGCTTTCTTGCACGTCGAGTTGTGCCACAAGCCGATCAATCGAGGCGCGTTCGGCCTCTTGCTGCATCGTCGTCACGAGAGAGGCCGCCATCACGGCGCCAACGCCATCGATGCCGGTGAGATCATCCCATTCTGCGCCGTCACCTATTTGGGCGGCTGTCATCGCGGCCTCGAAGGCGGGCCAAGTCTCATAGTGGGTGGCGATGATTGCCGAACCGGTTTCACCAAGATGGCGAATGCCAAGCGCGAAAAGGAGCTTCGAAAGAGGGATCCGCCGCCTCTCTTCAATCGCGGCGAAGAGTTTCTTTGCACTTCGTTCGCCAAAGCCATCACGATTGGATAGCTTGGCCAGGTTTGCCTGATCGCGCGCCGCGAGGGTGAAGATATCCGCAGGTTCGCGGATCGGCAGAAGATCGTCCGCGAAGAACATCTCGATCTGTTTGGCGCCCAAGCCTTCGATATCAAAGGCGCCGCGGCTGACAAAATGCTTGAGCTTCTCGACCGCCTGTGCAGGGCAGATAAGACCGCCGGTGCAGCGGTGGATGGCATCGCCCGGTTCGCGCAGGGCGACCGAGCCGCATTCGGGGCAATGCTGGGGGAATATGTAGGGTTTTGATTCCGCCGATCGACGTGCAAAATCCACATCCTTGATCTTGGGGATCACATCGCCCGCGCGATAGACCTGCACCCAGTCGCCCACCCGGATATCCCGCCCCTCGCGGATTAGCGCGCCGTTGGAATCGCGGCCGGCGATATAGTCTTCGTTATGCAGCGTGGCATTGGAGACAACCACCCCGCCAACAGTGATCGGCCGAAGCCGCGCGACAGGGCTCAACGCGCCGGTGCGGCCCACCTGAATGTCGATCGCCTCGAGCACAGTCCAGGCAAGCTCGGCCGGAAACTTGTGGGCAATGGCCCAGCGGGGCGTGGTCGAGCGAAACCCGAGGCGTTCCTGAAGGCGCAGATCGTCGACCTTGTAGACCACGCCGTCGATATCATAGCCAAGCGTGGCGCGGCGGGCCTCGATGTCTTCGTAATGACGAATGAGATCTGCAGTGCAGTCGAGGCGCACCGTGAGCGGGTTGGTCTGAAAACCAAGTTGCGAAAGACGCTTGATCGCCCCCATTTGGGCCGTGGCGAGCGGCTCGGACAGCTCACCCCAGGCATAGGCGAAGAACCGCAACGGGCGATCGCGGGTGATTTCGGGATCGAGCTGGCGCAGGCTGCCGGCGGCGGCGTTGCGCGGATTGGCGAAGGTCTTACCGCCAGCGGCCTCTTGCCTGGCGTTAAGCGCGGCAAAATCGGCGTGGCTCATATAGACCTCGCCCCGCACCTCAAGGATTTCGGGCGCACCGGCAAGGGTTTGCGGAATGTCGGCAATGGTCAGGGCGTTGGCGGTCACGTTTTCGCCCACCTCACCATCGCCGCGAGTGGCCGCCTGCACGAGCCGGCCACTTTCGTAGCGCAGCGAAAGCGACAACCCGTCGATTTTGGGCTCGGCCGTATAGCCGAGTGGCGCACCGTCAGACAGCCCAAGAAACCGGCGAATGCGCTGGTCGAACTCAGTTACTTCCTCGTCGTCAAACGCATTTTCGAGGCTGAGCATCCGCACCGCATGGCGGACTTTGCCAAAACCGTCCGAGACCGCCGCTCCAACCTGTTCACTCGGGCTGTCAGGGCGTTTGAGTTCGGGAAACCGTTTCTCGATCTCCGCGTTTCGCCGCTTCAGGGCGTCATAGGCGGCGTCGGAAATGTCCGGCGCATCCTCGGTGTGATAGGCACGATTTGCAGCCGCAAGCGCTCCGGCAAGGCGGACCAACTCTGCTTGGGCTTGCGCGACCGACAACTGATCAACAGCCGTATCAGCCGCGGCGCCTGCACCCTGTGACTTGTCCTGTTCCGTCTCGCGCACGTCGTCCCCGAAAGCCGCTGAACCCGTTCCAGACGACTCTTAGGCGGCGATACGACCCGCGTCCAGCCTCAGGCGCCGACAGCGATACGCTCTGCCTGACGTCCCCTTTCGGGATCGCGCAGGACATATCCGCGCCCCCAGACTGTTTCGATATGGTTGTCCCCACCCGTTGCTTCCGAGAGTTTCTTTCGAAGCTTGCAGATGAACACATCAATAATCTTCAGTTCAGGCTCGTCCATCCCGCCATAGAGATGGTTGAGGAACATCTCCTTTGTCAGAGTCGTGCCTTTGCGAAGGCTCAGAAGCTCGAGCATTTGATATTCCTTGCCGGTCAAATGCACCGGCATCCCGCCGACATCGACGGTCTTTGCATCGAGATTGACCGCGATTCGGCCCGTGTTGATGATGGATTGAGAGTGCCCTTTCGAGCGTCGGATAATTGCGTGAATGCGCGCTACAAGTTCGTCGCGATGGAAAGGTTTGGTCATATAGTCATCTGCACCAAAGCCAAAACCGCGCAGCTTGCTTTCTGTGCCACTCTCTCCCGTGAGGATGAGGATCGGGGTCTCGACTCGTGCCATCCGAAGCTGTCGCAGAACTTCATGCCCGCTCATGTCCGGCAAATGTAGGTCGAGAAGGATCAGGTCATAGTCGTAAAGTTTGGCCAGATCGATCCCCTCTTCGCCGAGGTCCGTCGCATAGACGTTTAGATTGGCGTGAGTAAGCATCATTTCGATGCTCTTCGATGTTGTCGGATCATCCTCCACCAACAAGATGCGCATTTTCGGGCCTCCGCACAGTAACGATGCATTCAGGATAGAGCGAGATTGGTTAATCACCCGTTACCGTAGCGGAAATTGAAACAAAGACAATCTAAGGTTGTCGGTATTTTTGAATGGCTGTTGTTTTGAGCGCATCTTCTCCGTGATCGGCAACGGCACGCACCCACGCCATGAACTCGTCTTCGGATAGCCCATAGGCCTCAAGCGCGTCTTCGATCTCGATCAGCCCGTGCGCAACGGCCCTGACAACGGCGGCTTTCCGTGAGGCAACCCAACGTCTGGTATCAACGGCGGGCAAATCTGCCAGGCTCATCAATGTTCCGTCAGGCAACCGTACCGAGCGCGGCCCCTTTGTTTTCTTGATATACATTTCACACCCCAGTGTTCCCACGATGCAGAACCTGAGGGTCGGGATTTAAGGACCGGTGAAACCGCCCCTTGAGAGTGCTTCGTATTTTCCTATATTCCGGCAGACCTCAGTAACCGTCCGGAAACCCATGCCCAACGCGCACCCGATCAATTCGCTTGGCTTCGCCAAGCCGCCCAGCGAGACGCGCGTCGTTGTCGCCATGTCGGGCGGCGTCGATAGCTCTGTCGTGGCCGCACAGCTCGCCGAAGAGGGCTATGACGTGGTGGGCGTGACGCTCCAGCTCTACGATCACGGGGCGGCGCTCGCCAAAAAGGGCGCCTGCTGTGCGGGGCAGGATATCCACGATGCCCGCCGTGTGGCCGAGGCGATGGGATTTCCCCACTACGTCCTCGACTATGAAAACATCTTCAAGGACGCGGTGATCGACGAGTTCGCCGACAGCTATCTGGCGGGCGCAACGCCCGTCCCCTGCATCCGCTGCAACGAGCGGGTCAAGTTCAAGGATCTGCTGGCAACGGCCCGCGATCTCGAGGCCGATTGCATGGCCACGGGCCATTACATCCAGCGCAAACTCGGCGCGGGGCCGGAGTTGCATTGCGCGGCCGATGCCAATCGCGATCAGAGCTATTTCCTCTTTTCGACCACCCCCGAACAGCTCGATTTCCTGCGCTTCCCCTTGGGCCACCTGCCCTCGAAGGACGCGACCCGCAAGCTTGCCGCCAAGTACGGGCTCGCGGTCGCTGACAAGCCCGACAGTCAGGACATCTGCTTTGTGCCGAACGGCAATTACGCCTCGGTGATCGAAAAGCTGCGCCCCGGCGCGGCGGAGCCGGGCGAGATTGTCGACGTCGAGGGCAACGTTCTGGGCACCCATCGCGGTGTGATCCACTACACCATCGGCCAGCGGCGCGGCCTCGGCATCGGCGGGCTGGCCGATCCGCTCTATGTGGTGCGGCTCGATGTCGACAAGCGGCAGGTCGTCGTCGGCCCGAAAGACCTTCTGGCCACGCGGACCATCCCCGTGCGCGAGATCAACTGGCTTGGGGACGGCAAGTTCGCCGATCAGGCCGAGCGCGAGATTTCGGTGAAGGTCCGCTCGACCCGCCCGCCTGCGCCGGCGATCCTGCGGCCGATCTCGGAGACGGAAGCCGAAGTGGAACTCCTCACCGCCGAGGAAGGTGTCAGCCCCGGTCAGGCTTGTGTGTTCTATGAAACGGGTGGCAGCCGCATCCTTGGCGGCGGCTGGATCTGGAAGGGCCGCTAGAGCCGCTTCAAGATCGCCTTGGCAGCCCGAAGGCCGGGCGGCTCGCCGCCCTGCCCCAGCCGCTCCATCGTCAGGCGCATCGCCTCTTTCTGGGCCTTGGGATTGCGCAATACTTGTTCGAGTGCTTCTGCAATGGGCCCGGGACGGCAATCACTGCCGATAAACTCGGGGATTGTCCGGGTATCGCTGACAAGGTTCACAAGCGTGACCGTGTCGATCAGCAGCTTGTTCTTGATGATCCTGCGGCTCAGCCAGTTCATGTCATAGGCGATCACCATCGGCGTGCCCGAAGCGGCAAGCTCGAGCGAAACAGTCCCGGAAGCCGCAAGCGCCACATCTGCGGCGCGGAATGCGGCAAGTTTGGCACCCGAAAAACCGCTCTCACGTGTGGGATCGACAAGCACAGGCCGCACGGGCCAATGTGCAGTCAACTTGCGCACCAACCCCGCGACAGGCGCAGCGCAGGGCACGATGACCCGCATATCGGGATGCTTCTCGTGGAGTTTTGACAGTGCCGCGCCAAAAGTTCCGGTAAGGCGCGAGACCTCACTTCGCCTAGAGCCGGGAAGCGCCAGAACCAGCGGGCCCTGCTTCATACCCAATACGGTTCGCAGCGAGATTGCCTCTTCTTCCGTGCCGATCTTTTCGGCCACGACCGGGTGGCCGACAAAATCGCACTCCATCCCCGCCCTTTCCATATAGGGCGGCTCGAACGGGAACAGGGCAAGGACATGATCGACGAATTTCGCCATCCGCTCGGCCCGCTCCGGGCGCCAGGCCCAGACAGTTGGGGCGACATAGTGGACAGTTCGAATTTTGGCATTCCGTTCCTTGACCGCCGCAGCAACGCGCAGGCAGAAATCAGGGCTGTCGATGGTGATCAGAACATCCGGAGGATTGGCAAGGATTGCCTCCGTCAACTCGCGAATTCGGCGCTTGAGATGAAGATACTTGGGCAGGACCTCGACGATCCCCATAAGTGACAGCTCGTCCATCGCAAATCGGCTGCGCAGGCCCTGTTCTCGCATCTTCGGACCGCCAACGCCGTCGAAGCTCAGCTCCGCCATTTGTGAGCGCAGCCCAGCCATCAGCGCGCCGCCTAGTTTGTCGCCCGAGACCTCGCCCGCGATGATAAAGATCCGCATCAGACGTCCCCTACCCAGACCGAGACACCAAGCCGGTTGGCTTCACGCCTCAAGTGGTCAGCATCGAGGCACATCACCCCGCCCTCTTCAATCCAAATTCCGGTAATTCCCGCGCGCGAGGCCCCGATCACAGTCTCAGGACCGATGGCCGGCAGGTCGGCTCGCCGGTCCTGACCGATCTTGGGTGCTTTGCAGAACACCCCTCCTTCCGCCTTGGGTGGGTCAGAGAGCGACTTCAGCATAAAGTCTGTTCCCAGGCTTGCCTCCATCGCGAGAACTTGACCGTCACGAACAACGCAGGCCTGACCGATATCCGCCGGAGCAAGATCGTCGAGGTGTGCCTTGCCGCTTTTGGCATCGTCCTTCTGGGCAAAGCTGGGGACTGGGCCGGCAAGAAGCCCCATGCGCGGCAACAGATCGGGGGCAATCTCGTGTGCCGCCACGATCGCAAAACCGAACTCCTCAAAGATCGCGATGAGCGCCCGCAAGGTTCCATCGTCACCCATCTTCATAGCGGCCCCAAGGCGGGTAAAGAGCGGGGCCGTCGCCTGATCTATTTCCGCAGGATCAATCTCTGGCCTCAGAACCTTGCCCGCAAGGCAGACCTCATCAACCCCACGTTCCCGAAGCGCGGCCAGATGCGTTCCCAAATGCTCGAGGCGAAAGGAGATCTGCTCTAACTCACTTGGAACCTGAGGTTCGAAACCCGCCATGTAGCAGATTATCGGCAGCTCACCCGTTTTCTCTAGCGCCTCGACGAGGAGACCAGGCAAAGCGCCAGTGCCTGCAAAGAGCGCCAGCATCGGTTCAGCTCGGGGTCAGGAAGCTACGGTCCGATTCCCCCAAAATGAAATCGACCATTTCCTGAACATATGTGCTGTCCACCTCGGTTTTCAGCCGCTTGGCCCTGTCGTGGAATGTCCCCTCACCATCCCGAAGCATCTGGAACGCTGCCCGCAGTGCCGTGATATCTCCGCGATCTACGCCACGCCGCTTGAGGCCCACGAGGTTAAGGCCGTCCAGAACGCCGCGCGGCCCTTGCACGAGGCCATGCGGGATGACGTCATTGGTCACCATCGACAGAGCGCCGATGATCGCGCCCCGCCCGATCCGAACCCACTGATGTATGCCGCATAGACCACCGATGATCACGTCATCCTCGATGATGCAGTGTCCAGCCACAGCCGAGTTGTTGACGATGATCACCCGGTCTCCAACCTGCGCGTCATGGGCGACATGACAGCCAGCCATCAGAAGGCAATCATTGCCGATCCGGGTTTCGCCGCCGCCACCGGCTGTGCCGGTGTTGATCGTGACGTGCTCGCGGATGCGATTGCGCGCTCCGATGCGAAGGCGCGTCTTCTCGCCCGCGAATTTGAGATCCTGCGGCACCTCGCCAACAACAGCGAAAGAGAAGATTGTCGAACCTTCCCCAACCTGCGTATCGCCGGTGACGACCACATGGCTCTTGAGCGTAACATTCTCGCCAAGAACGACTTCGGGGCCCACGACACAGAAAGGACCAATGACGCATCCGGCGCCAATGACGGCGCCCTCCTCGATCACCGCAGAAGGGTGAATTTTGGGTGTCATTGGCCTTTGAGATCCATCATTGCGGTAAACTCCGCTTCGGCGGCCAGCTCGCCATCGACAGTCGCGACACCTTTGAACCGCCAGACCTTGCCGCCCGGCTTGCCGCGCGTGGTCTCAAGCTCCATCCGCAGCTGATCCCCGGGGACAACCTTGCGGCGGAACTTGCAGTTGTCGATCGCCATGAAATAGATAAGGAAATTGCCATCGACGAGACCGAGGCTCGCGCCCACCATCACGCCCGCCGTTTGCGCCATCGCCTCGACGATGGTCACGCCGGGCATGATCGGATTGCCGGGGAAATGGCCCTGAAAATGCGGCTCGTTCATCGTCACGTTCTTGAGCCCAACAGCGGACTCGGTTCCGTTGATTTGCTCGACACGGTCCACCAGCAGAAACGGGTAACGGTGCGGCAGGATTCGCTGGATGAGATGAATATCAGCGGTCGTGATGGGCTCGGACATGGGCAGTCTCCCTATTCAATAGCCCAGACGGGGCCTTCATCTGACCACTAGCAACTCGGCCCCTTCGCGGCAAGCGGGCCAGTGCTAGTTGGTGGCAGCGGTTCCATCACCAAGGCGTTGGTCGATCGATGCAATCGCTGCCTCGGTGATATCGATCAGATCTGCCTGCATCACGATATTGCGCCGGTCGATAATGACCACTGCGCCGCGCGAGATCATGATCTCGGCCAAGACCGCCTGCACGGCCGACAAGAATTCGTCCCTGCCCCGGGTCAAACTCGTCTGGAGCGCTTGTTCCTTTTCATCCTGGCCTTGTCGGACCGCCTGCACTTTGGCGTCGAAGGCGTCAGCCTCGACCCGAAAATCGGCCGGATCCATCGTCGGGCGGCGCTCTGTCAAGCTTCGCTCTTCGGCTTGCAGCTCTTCGGCGAACTTTCGATTTTCAGCTTCCAGCGCTTTGGCCTGAAGATCAATGTCAGCGCGAATGCGCTGGCCGTAGAGGGTTTGCACAAACAGCTGATCGAGGTTGATCGTCAGGATCAGGCTGCGAAACTCTGCCGTGGGCGTTGTTGTGCTGTCTTGCGCGACAGCCTGCCCCCCGAAGAGGGCAAGCAATCCAAGGCAGACAGCGACCCCGAGTTTCCGCATCAGAACGACGTGGCGATGGTCAGGTCGAAGGATTTGGGCCGGTCAAAGCTTTCGGACATGAGCGGCTGCATGAAGTTGAACCGCAAGGGGCCGATCGGCGTTTGCCAGAACAACGACAGCCCCGCCACTGCTCGCGGCGTGAAATCGTTGTAGAGAACGTCCGATACATCGGAGAGACCCGTATCCCAAAGCGAACCGTAGTCGATGAAGGCACCGCCGTGCATCCCAAACTCGGTCGGAAGGCCAATCGGGAACTCGGTCTCAAGGCGAACCACAGCATAGGTATTGCCGCCGAGCGCGTCGTTTTCCCCGTCGCCGGTATACCGCGGGCCAAATCCGCCCGGCTCGAAGCCGCGCATGATACCGCTGTTCATGAAATAGCGGTCGGTGATCCGGCTCGCCCCTTCAAGGAAGTAGAGATAGCCCCCCTCAAGCGTAGCGCGCAGCGTCACTTCCTCGTTCATGATCTTGGTTTCAGCCGCGAGTGTGGCCGTGTTCTTCAGGAAGGTTGCTTCGCCAAAAGCATATTCCTGTCCGAAGCGGAGCAAGACACCCGCATTGGGATTAAGGCCGGTGCGACGGTTGTCCCACGTGTAGGTGTAGCCAACCGAATTCGTCCAACGCCCGCCGGCTGCGGCATCGTCAAGAATTGGCTGCGAGTTCGTGGAAACATTCGACAAGAGCGAATAGTCGATCGAGTAGCTGACGCCCAGACGTCCATTTTCGCTCACGGGGAAGCTCAACGACGGTGAGAAGCCAAAGCTGGTCGTGTCATAGAGCGCAGCCTCGTTATCGGTGGTCTTGTATCCCGAACGCAGGCCAAGTCTCAGATCACGACCCAGCAGATAGGGCTCGGTGAAGTTGAAAGTCAGGATGCGATTGGTCGCCGCAGTCGAAATCTGGAAATCAAGCGCCTGCCCTCGGCCGAGGAAATTGCGCTCGCTATAGCTCGCAATCAAGCTAAAGCCGGTGTCAGTGTTATAGTTCGCACCGAAGGTGAGCGATCCGGTTGGGACCTCGGTCACAGCCACATCGACAATCACTTGCTCGCTGGAAGACCCTGCCCGCGTGCCGACCTCGGCGTTCGAGAAGAATCCAAGCGCACGAATACGCGAAGCACTTTCGCGGATCGAGCGCGGGTTGAGGGGATCGCCCTCCACGACGGTGAACTGGTTGCGAACAACGCGGTCGAGCGTTGTCGTATTGCCGGTGATGTCAATCCGCTCGACGAAGATGCGCGGGCCACGCACCAACGCATAATTGAGATCGAGTTTGAGCTCCCGATCACGGCGGGTGATCTGCGGATCGGCCTGGACAAATTGAAGGCCAAGTTGATTGGCGCGGAACTCCAGACGCGCGATATCGTTTTCGATCCGCAGCGGCGAATAGGTCTGACCGTCCTTGGTCCGAACGATGCCCTCAAACTCGGCCAGATCAACATCGGGAAGATCCGAGGTCACCTTGACCTCGCCAAATTCGTATTTCTGCCCCTCTTGGACATTGAAGGTGATCAAATAGGCGTCGCGCTCACGCGTCAGCTCGACATCTACCGACTGAATCTCGAAATCGACATATCCGCGCGAGCGATAGAACTCGGCCAGCACCTGTTTGTCGAAATCGATCCTGTCGGCGACAAAAGTATCGCGGCCAATGATCGCCCGCAAAAGGCCGGCCTGCTTGGTCTCGAGCACACCGCGCAAACGATAATCCGAGAAGCTGCGGTTGCCGACAAAGCCAATCCGCGAAATCTCGGTCACACCGCCCTCGAAAATCTCGAACACAAGATCGACGCGGTTGTCGCTGCGGCGGATGATGCGTGGCGTGATGGTCGCACTGATCCGACCCTTGTCGGCATAGAGCTGAACGATAGCGCCTACGTCGCGCTCGACCTGGCTCGGACTAAAGACATGGCGCGGCATCGATTGGATCGCAGACCGAAGATCATCGTCCTTGATCTTGGAATTGCCCTCGAAGGAGATGACGCTAATGGTCGGAAGCTCGACAACCGTGACGATCAGCGTTGATCCGCTCACCCGCGCATCAACCGACTCGAAAAGTCCGGTTTCGCGCACGGCCTGAACCGCATCATTGAGGGTCGCCGCGCTGACAGCTTGCCCCGACGAGAGGCCGAGATAGGTCAGAATCGTCTGGGTTTCGATCCGCTGATTCCCCTGGATCGATATCCCAGAGAAGCTATAGCTCTGCGCCCCGGCCGGCAAAGCGCTCAGGCCCAGCAAGGCAGCAAGAACAAAACCCTTGAAAAAAGTGAAAAGCCGCGCGGCAGCGCTCGTGGCAAGGTCGCTCATAAGTTCAGCCAGTATTAAATCCCCAGACACCTAGGGAGTATCGGGATTACCGGGCCTTGTCAAAAACACAAACGCGCCCCGGAGGGCGCGTTTTGGTGATTTTGCGAAACTTTGCGGATCGGGCTCAGATTGAACCGAGAAAAGCCGCAAATCCCAGCGCGCCAAGAATGGCGCCAATGAACAAGAGCCGGTCCAGGTTAAGTCCGATCAAATAGGACAATCCACGGTATCCGGAGTTGAGCGTCTGCATGATCCTGCCCCAATAACGATTTCAGCCGCTGCAAAAATCCTACACGAATACGGCCAAAAAACGGCAAGTTCAGGGAACCTCAGGGGCAGAGCCCCGGAACAGTGTCGTTCGCCAAGGCGAGGAACATCATCATAAGGATAAGGGCCAACCCGATCATCGTCAGAACGCGCAAAGCTGCGTCCGATGGTTTGCGCCCGCTCACGGCCTCATAGGCATGAAACACCAGGTGGCCGCCGTCGAGGATGGGGATGGGAAAGAGATTCAAGAGGCCGATCGCTGTCGAGAGAAGGCCCAAAAACTGGATATAGGTCCCGATGCCTTGAGCCGCCATTTCGCCAGACGTCTGGGCGATGCCTACGGGGCTTGAAAGATTGCAGGTCGAAATCTCTCCGGTGAGCATGTGCCACATCCCCGAGACCGAAACCTTCGCGATGTACCAAAGCTGCCCCCAAGCATAGCGAAGGGTCGTCGCGACATCCGGCGATGATGTTTGCGGCTCAAAGAAAAGCCCCCCCGAAAGGCCAATCAGCCACCGCGTCTCGAAATCACCGTCCCGCAGCGGAAGGTCGACACGGCGCGGGGCGATATCAAAGCTCAAGGTCTCGCCTTGCCGCCAGATCTCAAAGGACATCTCGCGCCCTTCTGAGGCAGCTACGATGTCCATCATCTGCGAGAATGCGAAAACCGGCGTCCCGTCAATTGCGGTGATCGTGTCGTCAACCAAAAGCCCAGCCTCACGCGCAGGGCTATCGGAGCTCACCGCAAGCGCCAAGGTAGGCTCGGGATAGGGGCCACGCACTACGATTTCCTCGCCCGCGCGTCGAACCCGGTAATCAACCGACGGAACCATCGCAAGATTGTCCGTTGCCGCGACAACATCCGCAATCGTCGGGGTTTCTATGCCACCAATCGCAAGGATCTGGTCGCCTGTTTCGAGCTCCTGCTCATAGGTGTCGGGCAAGTTCGGAACAGAGGCGAGGGTCAGCGGGTCGGTTGCAACTCCGTTAGACAAAACCGCCCATGCGAAGACGAGGAATGCAAAGACGAAATTGAAGGCCGGGCCCGAAGCCACCGTTATCGCGCGGGCCCAAACCGGCGCGCCGGCCATGCTGTCTCTGGACGCTTTTGCACCGGCATCGGCGCCCATCGACGCTGCGTTATTGTCGCCCTTGAACTTCACATAGCCGCCAAGCGGGACCAACGCGATCTGCCATACCGTTCCCCTGCGATCGACGCGCCGCCATAGAACCGGGCCAAACCCGATCGAGAAAACATCCGCCTTGATCCCGCTCCAGCGCCCTGCGAGGTAGTGGCCCATTTCATGCACAAACACGATCACCATTAGGGCGACGACGAAGGACAGAAGTGTAAGGCCGGTAGAGCTGAAATGAGGCAAAAGGTTCGTCATGGGAATTCTTAGGCTGAAATTGCAATGAGATCCGACGCACGACGGCGCGCAAGTCGGTCGGTTTCGAGAATATCGTCAAGGCTATTTGCGGCGCGGTTCAGACCATCAGACGACCACATCTTGTCGAGCACATCCTCGACAAACCCTGCCATGTCCAAAAATCCAATTCGCCCGGCGATGAAGGCATCGAGAGCAATTTCCTTGGCGGCGTTGAAGGCAGCTCCGCTTTGCCCTCCGGCCTTCATCACCGACTGCGCGAGGCGCAGCGCCGGATAGCGTTCGGGATCCGGCGCGCGGAAGGTCAAAGTTCCGATCTTGGCCAGATCGAGCCGTGCGACCGGCAGATCCCGCCGCTCGGGCCAATGCAGGGCGAAACCTATGGCATGGCGCATATCAGAGGCCCCAACATGGGCCATGAGCGCTCCGTCACGGAAACCAACCAGTGCATGAACAAGGCTTTCAGGATGGATCACCACCTCAATCTGCGTGGGATCGACCCCAAAGAACTCGCGGGTTTCGATCAATTCCAGTGCCTTGTTGAACATCGACGCAGAATCGATGGTGATCCGCTGGCCCATCGCCCAATTGGGGTGGGTCGAGGCATCTGCGACAGTCGCCCGTCCGAGGCGTTCAACAGGCCAATCGCGCAGCGCGCCTCCCGAAGCCGTGATTATGATGCGTTCAACCGCTCCGATGTCCTCGCCGACAAGCGCCTGAAAGACGGCCGAGTGCTCACTATCGACCGGCAAAATACGCGCGTTATGGGTTCGCGTAGCCGCCATGACCAAAGGGCCCGCGGCAACGAGTGTTTCCTTGTTGGCCAGCGCCAGTGTCGCCCCCTGCCGGATCGCTTCCATGCCCGGTACGAGCCCTGCCGCGCCGACGATGGCCGACATGATCCAGTCCGCCGGACGGCTTGCCGCCTCGGCCACAGCCGCATCCCCTGCCGCGGCTTCGATGCCGGTGCCTGCGAGCCTGTCTTTGAGCACACCAAAAAGCGCGGGTTCGCAGGTCACAGCCAGCTTTGCGCCAAGCTCGATAGCATCGCGGGCAAGTTGATCGACGTTGCGGCCACCGGTGAGCGCAACAACGTCGTAGGTCGCGATATCACGCCGGATGAGATCAATCGTGCTTTGACCGATACTGCCGGTCGCGCCCAAAATGGAGATACGCCTCACAAAAGGCCTCCGTCTTTCAACACCTCGACCGCAAAGAGGAACAAGGCCGCGCCGGTCAGAGCGTCGAAGCGGTCAAGAAGGCCACCATGACCGGGAATCAAATTGGAGCTGTCCTTGATACCTGCGTACCGCTTGATCGCACTTTCGCCAATATCGCCCATCTGACCGGCAAACCCGGCAAGCACCGACAGGATGACCAAAGAGGCGCCGTCCCCAAGCGGGCCTTCAAAACCGTAGCCCGCAAACACGGCCCCCACGACCCCGGCTCCGATCCAGCCTGCTATTGTTCCGCTCCAAGTCTTCTTGGGGCTCACCCGAGGCCAGAATTTCGGCCCTCCCAGAATTCGCCCCGCGAAATATCCAAGGATGTCAGAGGCCACAACGATCAGAACAACCCAAAGTAGCCCGATGATCCCATCGGCCCGCGTGGCCAGAAACCAAAGGATCGCAGCGGCAACGGCCAAACCATAGCTGGCAAAGATCCATCTTCCCCGCGCCACAAGGAAGGCACCAATCACCGGAACGACCACCAGGACAAGAGAGCCCAATCCCAATGACGCCCCCTGCCCGACCGCCATCGCTCCGGCCGCCAACACACCCATGATTTCCGGCCGTGGCGCCCCGAGCATCCGCGCCAGCTCCCAGAACATCCCGCCACTGACAAGGATTGCCAGTATCGCAAACCAGAAGCCGCCCTGCCAAACCGCCGCTCCGCCGATCGCGATCATGGCAACCGCCGAGATCACCCTCGGCGCCAGATCGCCCCATTTGCCACCCGCCGCCATATCAGACCTTCACCGCCCCGAACCGCCTGTCGCGGGTCGCATAGTTGCCGACGATCCTGCCAAACTCTTCGGCGGTGAAATCCGGCCAGAGCGTATCGACAAACTCGTATTCGGAATAGGCCGATTGCCAGAGAAGAAAGTTCGAGATGCGCGCCTCGCCCGAGGTGCGGATCACGAGGTCGGGGTCGGGCAAAACATGGGTGTCGAGAAAACGCGCCAGTGTCTCGGCATCGACATCCTCGGGCCTGAGACGCCCGGCCTGAACCTCGAAAGCCATCCGTTTGGCCGCCCGAGTAACCTCGTCCCGGCCGCCATAGTTGATCGCGATGGTCAGGTGGATGAGGTCGTTATGCGCGGTCAGAAGCTCAAGCTCGTCCATGAGCGCCACGAGCTTGTCCTCAAGCTTGACCCGATCCCCGATAAACCGCACCCGTACGCCCGCCTCGACCAGCGCGCGCTGTTCTTTCTCGATATAGCGGCGGAAAAGCTTCATCAGCCCCGCGACCTCGGTCTGGGTGCGCTTCCAGTTCTCGGTCGAAAAGGCAAAGACGGTCAGATACTTGACGTCAAGCGCCGGACAGGCCTCGACAATCTCGCGCACCCGTTTGGCGCCCGCGTGATGGCCGAAGAGGCGCGGTCGCCCCCGCATCTGCGCCCAGCGTCCGTTTCCGTCCATAATGACGGCCACATGGCGCGGGCCTTTCGCCTCGGTTGTCTCGGCCATCTGGCCTCCAAATTGTGCAGGTCAGACCTGCATGATCTCGGCTTGCTTGGTCTCGAGGGTCTGATCGACGATCTTGATATACTTGTCGGTCAGTTCCTGAACCTCGCCTTCCCAGAATTTCTGGTCGTCTTCCGACAGGCCGTCGGCCTTGGCCTTCTTGATCTGATCCATCCCGTCGCGGCGCAGGTTTCGGACGGCAACGCGGGCGTGTTCGGCATAGTTGCCGGCGACCTTGGTCAATTCACGGCGGCGCTCTTCGTTCAACTCGGGGATCGGCAGCATGATGATCGTGCCGTTCATCTGCGGATTGATGCCAAGGCCCGACTCGCGGATCGCTTTCTCTACCTTATTGACCATGCCCTTATCCCAGACATTGATCGTGACCATGCGCGGCTCGGGGACGTTGATCGTCCCGAGCTGGTTGATCGGGGTCAACTGGCCGTAGGCATCAACCATGATCGGTTCGAGCATCGAACCCGAGGCGCGGCCCGTCCGCAGCGACGCGAATTCTGTCCGCAGCGCGTGGATCGCGCCATCCATGCGGCGCTGGAGATCATCTGTGTCGAGTTCGAATTCGTCTGCCATATTGGTCGTCCCGGTCTTCCGAAAGTTGCGCCCCTATACCGTCAACTATGGACGGTTGTATAGGTGCCTTGGCCCGCGAGAATGCCCTTGAAGCCGCCCGGCTCGTCGAGGGAGAAGACAATCAGCGGCATCCTGTTGTCGCGGCAAAGCGCGATGGCGGAGGCGTCCATCACCTTGAGATTCTTGGCCAGAACCTCGTCATAGCTGATCCGGTCAAAGCGCTTGGCCTCCGGGTTTTTCTTGGGATCGCTGTCGTAGATGCCGTCAACCTGCTTGCCCATGAAGATCGCCTCGCACGACATCTCGGTGGCGCGCAGGGCGGCGGCGGTGTCGGTGGTGAAATAGGGGTTGCCGGTGCCGGCGGCAAAGATGCAGACCCGCTTTTTCTCGAGGTGCCGCACGGCGCGACGGCGGATATAGGGCTCGCAGACCTGATCCATCGGAATGGCGGAAATCACGCGGGTGAAGACGCCGACCGCCTCCAAAGCGGACTGCATGGCGAGCGCGTTCATCACCGTGGCCAGCATGCCCATATAGTCGGCCGTGGTCCGCTCCATCCCCTGCGCCGAGCCCTGCAGACCGCGGAAAATGTTGCCGCCACCGATCACCATGCAGATCTCGACACCCATATCGTGAACCGACTTCACCTCCTGCGCGATCCGCTCGACCGTCGGCGGGTGCAGGCCATAGCCCTGATCCCCCATGAGGGCCTCGCCCGAGATCTTGAGCATCACGCGTTTGAAGGTCGTCTGGTCACTGTCGCTCATCCGCGGGTCTCTCTTTTTGTTGGGAGTCTTTCGTTGTCCGGCAAAATGTCGGAAAAGGGCGGCGTGTTCAATGCCAAGCGCCCCGGAAAATGCAGCCGGCGCGCGAAAGCCCGCCAAGCCAAGAGCCGCCCGTGATCGACCTGACCAGCATTCCCGATGACAAGCCGGTTCTGATCGCCGGGCCTACCGCCTCGGGCAAGTCGGCGCTGGCGCTGACGATCGCCGCCGAGGCGGGCGGGATCATCATCAACGCCGATGCGCTGCAGGTGTTCGATGGCTGGCGCATCCTGACCGCACGGCCCAGCCCCGACGAATTGGCCATCGCGCCCCATGCGCTCTATGGCCATGTGCCCTATGATGCGCCCTATTCCGTGGGCCATTGGCTGCGGGATGCGGCGGGGCTCCTGCGCGGGCCCGAGCGGCCGATCATTGTCGGCGGGACGGGTCTCTATTTCCGGGCGCTGACCGAAGGCTTGGCCGAGATTCCGGCGACCCCGCCCGATATCCGGGCGGAAGCAGACCTGATCCCCCTGCCCGATCTGATCGCCGGCCTCGACCAGCAGACCCGACCGGGCCTCGACCTCAGGAACCGCGCACGCGTGCAACGCGCTTGGGAGGTCCTGCGTGCGACAGGCCGCGGCATTGCCGACTGGCAGGCCGACACGCCCGCCCCACTTCTGCACCTTGGCGATACGGTCCCGCTGGTGATGCAGGTCGGCGCCGACTGGCTCAACGACCGGATCAGCCGCCGGTTTGACCAGATGCTGGCGATGGGTGCGCTCGACGAGGCGCGGGCGATGCTGCCGCACTGGGATCCCGCACTTCTGTCGTCCAAAGCCATCGGCGCGCCGGAGCTGATTGCCCACCTCAAGGGCGAGATCTCGCTTGATGCTGCGCGTGAGGCTGCGATCATCGCTTCGCGCCAGTATGCAAAGCGCCAGAGGACGTGGTTTCGGGCGCGGATGAAGGACTGGCGCGCAATACCGTAGTTATCCACAGGTTCACCCACAGAAATTTGGATAAACTTCATATTTTTGTCATTGTCGGGGGGCAAAAACCCCGCATTCTTACAGAAATCGAACCTTGCCCCCGCCCAAGAGCCGAAAATGACCGACCTGATCCCCGACCCCGCCAACCGCGTGACCCTCACCGCGCTTGCCCAGAATCCCGCCAACGGCCGCTGGCGCACCGAGGCGATGCGCAGCCATTCGGCACCGCGGCTTCTGTTCGTCGCCAAGGGGCAAGGCCGGATCACCGTGGCCGGCCTCACCTCGGGCTATGGCCCCAACAACCTGATCTTTATCCCCGCCCGCACCATGTATGGTTTCGAGGTCGGGCCGACGGTTTTCGCCCAGATGCTCACGATCCCCGCCTCGATGGCCGAGGACTGGCCCGAAGAGCCGGTGCACCTACGATTGCGGGATGTGGCGGCGCAAAAGGAACTGGCGTCGATCTTTGACGCGCTCGAGCGAGAGATCAAATCCGACAAGTCCGGCCAGGCGCGCGCCGCACAGCACCATGTGGGCCTCCTGTCGGTCTTTTTCGAACGTCAGGTGGCGAGCCACCCGAGCGACCCGACTACCGACCGCAGCCGCACCGCCTCCGCCCGTTTGGTCGCCGCCTACTCCGACCTCGTGGAGCGCGACTTCCGCTTGCACAAGGGCATCGCCGATTATGCTGCCCAGCTCGGCGTAACGCCGACGCACCTGACCCGTTGCTGCCGTGTCACGAGCGGCCGTTCGGCGCTGCGACTGCTGAACGACCGGGTGCTCTATGAGGCGCGGATGCTCCTGCGCGAGACCCGCACTCCGGTGCAGGAAATCGCGCAATCGCTGGGCTTCGCATCGCCAGCCTATTTTACTCGAAGCTTCCAGCAGGCGACCGGACAGACCCCGACCGGCTTCCGCCGGTCCGGGCTCGTGGTTCAGCGCCTCTGAACAGCACTTCAAGCCTGCAAAAGCTTGGGGTTTTTTTCCGACCATTCCCTTGGTGCAGGTCGCAAATCGGCTGTCTAATGCCGAAACCTACTATTGACCGACGGTCAAAAAGGCCGACGATGGTTGGTGATCGGGGGGCCGGGCGCGCAGGGAGGACGCTGTGCGCCAAGCACTGTCCCCGTCGACAGTTAATTTCAGGGAGATAAGAATGACTCATTTTAATTCTGCGCTTCACCCGGCAGCATATATGTATGCCGAGGAAGAGCGCGCCGGTAAGCTGAGCCGCCGCGAGTTCATGACCCGCGCCACCGCGCTCGGCCTTACCGCCACCGCCGCCTATGGCCTTCTCGGCCTCAAGGCACCGGCCGCCGCTGCGGGCGCCCAGATGGGCGGCACCATGCGCATCCAGCAGAACGTCGTGGCGATGAAAGACCCGCGCACCTTCGACTGGTCGTATCTGGGCAACGTCGCCCGCTGCTGGCTCGAGTATCTCGTCGAGATCAACAGCGACGGCTCGATGCGCGGTATGCTCCTCGAAGGCTGGGAGGCCAACGAGGACGCAACGCAGTACACCCTCCATGTCCGCCCCGGCGTGACCTGGAACAACGGCGATGCGTTCAACGCCGACAACGTGGTCTGGATCCTCAACTACTGGTGCGACAAGGCCGTGGAAGGCAACTCGATGGCGGGCCGTATGTCCTCGCTGATCGACGCCGAGACCGGCATGGCCCGCGAGGGCGCGATCGTCAAGCTTGACGACATGACCGTCCAGCTGAACCTGCCCGCCTCGGATATCACCGTGATGGTTGGCATGGCCGACTATCCGGCCGCCGTGGTTCACCCCAGCCATGACCCCGAGAACATGGTCGCCCAGTCGCTCGGCACCGGCCCCTACAAGCTCGAGTCGCTCGAGGTCGGCGTGAAGGCCGTGCTCGTCCGCAACGAGGGCCACACCTGGTGGGGTCACTCGGCCGAAGGCATCGGCGGCGCCTATCTCGACCGTATCGAGTTTGTCGACTACGGCACCGACCCGGCCGCCTGGATGGCTGCGATCGAATCCGACGAAGTCGATATGCTCTATGAGAACGTCGGCGAATTCCTCGACATCGCCTCGGCTATCGGTTGGGAACAGTCGGACGTGACCACCGGCGCGACCCTTGTCTTCCGCTTCAACCAGAAAACCGAAGTCGATGGCATGGCTCCCTATGCCGATGTCCGCGTGCGTCAGGCGCTGAGCCAGGCCGTCAACAACGGCGTTGTGCTCGAGCTTGGCTATTCGGGCCGCGGCACCGAGGCCGACAACCACCACGTTGCCCCGGTCCACCCCGAGTATGCCGATATCGGCCGTCCGACCTTCGATCCCTCGGGCACCAAGGCGCTTCTCGATGAAGCCGGCATGGGCGACTACGAGTTCGAACTGATCACCCTTGATGACGACTTCAACCGCAACTCGGGCGACGCTGTTGCCGCCCAGATCCGTGATGCGGGCGCCAATATCAAGCGGACGATCATGCCCGGCTCGACCTTCTGGAACGATTGGGACAAGTTCCCCTTCTCGGCCACCGAATGGAACCACCGCCCGCTTGGCGTTCAGGTTCTGGCGCTGGCCTATCGTTCGGGTGAGGCCTGGAACGAAGCGGCCTATTCGAACCCCGAGTTCGATGCGCTTCTCGCCAAGGCCATGTCGCTTGCCGACGCCGATGCCCGCCGCGAGGTGATGGCCGATCTCGAAACGTTGTTCCGCAACGACGCCGTGATCATCCAGCCCTTCTGGCGCAAGCTCTACCGGCACTTCCGTCCGGGTGTTGTGGGCGCAGCGATGCACCCCAGCTTCGAGATCCACGCTTACAAGCTTGGTTTCTCGGCCTAAGAAACCTGTGTGTCGCCCCCGCCCATCGCGGCGGGGGCGCTCCGGCCCTGCCGGACGTAAGGCAAGATTGGCCATGCCTTTCGGGGCAAGGTTAGAACTGCGAACGACAAGGGAAGCTCCATGGGCCTTTTTGTCCTGCGCCGGGTTGGGGTGATGATCCTCACGGCGCTTTGTCTGACATTCGTCGTGTTTTATCTGACGAACCTCGACCCCAATCTCGAAAAACTCGCCAAGACACAGGGCAACGCCCGTATGTCGGACGAGCAGGTGCAGACCTGGCTCTCGAACCGTGGCTATGACCGGCCCGACTATATCAAATATGGCGAATGGCTCGGAGTGCTTCCCGGCTATGTGATCGAAGGCGCCGACGGAGATATCCGTGGCCGCTGCCTCCGCGCCGGTGTGACCGCTGAAGACGCCCCGCGTTTCTGCGGCATCCTTCAGGGCGACTGGGGCTTCTCGACCGTATTCAAGGAAGACGTCTCGAAGATCGTCATGATCCGCCTCAGCCAGACCGCAAAGCTGATGGGCATGGTGATGCTGGTTATGGTCCCCTCGGCGCTCATCATCGGCGTTCTCGCCGGGATGCGCGAAGGCTCAAGGCTTGACCGGACGCTTTCGACCGCCTCCATCGTGACCACGGCAACGCCTGAATATGTGTCGGGTGTTCTTTTCATCACGATCTTTGCGTCCTCTGCCGTCGGCCTGAAATGGTTCAACGGCTCGGCCACGAGCGCCATGGAAAACATGACATTCGTCAATTTTACCCTGCCTGTCATGACCGTGGCGCTTTACGGCATGGGCTATATCGCCCGCATGACCCGCGCCTCGATGACCGAGGTGATGACGGCGCAATATATCCGCACCGCCCGCCTCAAGGGCGTAAGCTTTCGCAACATCGTCATCAAACACGCGCTCAGGAACGCGCTGATCGCGCCGTTCACGGTCATCATGCTGCAATTTCCTTGGCTTTTGAACGGGGTGGTGATCGTCGAGACCCTCTTTAACTTCAAAGGCTTCGGCTGGACCCTCGTGCAGGCGGCCGGCAACAACGATATCGAGATGCTCTTGGGCGTTTCGGTCGTGTCGGTCTTTGTCGTGCTGACCACGCAGTTGATCTCGGATATCGGCTACGTCTTCCTCAACCCCCGCATCCGGATTTCGTGAGGAGAACGCCATGGACAACCTAACCTGGACCGGATCGCTCGGCACCCTCCTGAACCCCGCCCTTCTGTTGGCGGCGGGCCTATTCGCCATAGCCATCGTGCTGCAAATCCTCACCTCGCTCGTCGTCGAGCCCTATCGTGCCCAGACGCTGCCTGATGGGCGCCTGTCGCGCCGTGGCGGCGCGATCGGCCTGATCGAGCGGGCGCCGCAGTATCTCCTGTGGGCTCTGATCCTGATCGTTTTGGGCTATCTCGTGGGCGGCATGATCGCGCCCTACGGAAAGGCCGGGATCATCGGGGCAATCTCGAAACAGCTCACGCCGGTCTGGCTCGCGCTCTTGGCGACCTATGTCGTCTCGATCCGCTACAAGCGGCGGCTTGGGCTTTACGGCAAGCTCTTCGACTCGACCGTCGGCATGATCGGCTTCGGCATCGTCATGTTCTGGGTCTATACCGCCTTCTTCTCGTCGGTCGGCGGGATGATCGCCACCCATGATCCCCTGTCGCAGGTGTCGGGCCTGAAAAACAAACTCCCGGGCACCGCCGTTCCCAATGCGACCGACTTCGCCATGGGCGCGCATTACCTCCTCGGCGGCGACAATCTTGCCCGTGATGTATTCAGCCGCATGGTCCTCGGCTCGTGGGAGGTGGTGAAAATCGCGCCCTTGGCCACGATGTTTGCCTTTATGGTCGGCATCACCCTCGGGGTTCCGGCGGGCTATTACGGCGGCAAGCTCGACACGGTGCTGTCGTTCCTCGCCAACCTGATCCTCGCATTCCCGGTGATCCTGCTCTTCTACCTGCTGGTGACGCCAGAGATCGTCATGACAGGCATCCCCTCCTATATGGCGGCCGTGCTCTTTGTCTTTCCGGTGCTCTTTGCGCTGGTGTTGCTTAACGCGCGCTTTCGCACCGACCCGACAAAGCGCAACCTGATCGTCGGTGTCGTTATCGGAGCGATGGCTTGGGCCTATCTCTCGCTCATCTCGCAGCCCGGAACGGTGATGGCCTTCCTGCCCGCAGCGCTCGACCTCTACAACATTCCGCCCGGCATTCTCGTGGTCTTTGTCTCGGTGGTCTTCGTCAACTCGCCCACCGTCTTCCGCATCGTGCGCGGCCTGACGCTTGATCTGTCCACCCGCGATTATGTGGCCGCCGCGCAAACGCGTGGCGAGGGTCCTTGGTATATCATGCTGTGGGAGATCCTGCCCAACGCCCGAGGGCCGCTGATCGTCGATTTCTGCCTGCGGATCGGCTATACCACGATCCTGCTCGGCACCTTGGGCTTCTTCGGCCTCGGTCTGCCGCCGGAAAGCCCCGACTGGGGATCGACGATCAATGAGGGGCGCAAGCTTCTGTCGATCTATCCGCACCCTGCCCTGCCGCCGGCCTTGGCGCTTCTGAGCCTTGTGCTGGGCCTTAACCTGCTGGCCGACGGTCTGCGTGAAGAAAGCCTGAGGGATTAAGTGATGACCGAAGAAGCCCCAATCCTCGACATCGAACGCCTCTCGATCTCGTTCTTCACCCGCCTGCGCGAAATCCCTGCCGTCATGGACTTCTCTGCCAAGATCATGCCGGGCGAGGCCTTGGGCCTTGTGGGCGAATCCGGTTGCGGCAAATCCACAGTGGCGCTCGGTGTCATGCAGGATCTGGGCGTGAATGGCCGGATTGTCGGTGGCTCGATCAAGTTCAAGGGCCGCGATCTGTGCACCATGGGCGCCGAAGAGCTGCGCGATGTGCGCGGCAAAGAGATCGCGATGATCTATCAAGAGCCGATGGCCTCGCTCAATCCGGCGATGAAGATCGGCCGGCAGCTGATGGAAGTGCCGATGATCCACGAGGGGATCGGCGAGAAAGAGGCCTATGCCCGCGCTTTGGAAGTCGTCACGGACGTGAAGCTGCCCGACCCCGAGCGCATCCTCAAGAGCTATCCCCACCAGCTTTCAGGTGGCCAGCAGCAGCGCATCGTCATCGCCATGGCGCTCATGTCCAAGCCCGCGCTTCTGATCCTTGATGAGCCGACCACCGCGCTCGATGTGACCGTGGAAGCCGCCGTCGTGCAGCTCGTCAAAGACCTCGGCAAGAAATACGGCACCTCGATGCTGTTCATCAGCCACAACCTCGGCCTCGTGCTCGAAACCTGCGACCGGATCTGTGTGATGTATTCCGGCGAAGCGGTCGAGCGCGGCTCGATCGAAGACGTCTTCGACAAGATGCGCCACCCCTATACCCAAGCCCTCTTCCGCTCGATCCCTCTGCCCGGTGCCGACAAGAACGCAAGGCCCCTCGTTGCCATCCCCGGCAACTTCCCCCTGCCGCACGAGCGCCCGCAGGGCTGCAATTTCGGCCCGCGCTGCGATTATTTCGAAGCAGGCCGCTGCGATCAGGGCACCATCGAGATGGGCCTTATCGAAGGCGACGACCGACACCAGACGCGCTGCCTGAAGTTTGAAGAGATCGACTGGGATGCCAAGATTCAGGCCGGTGAGACCAAGACAAAGGGCGAGATCGGCAAGGTCGTCCTCAAGATGGACAACCTCAAGAAATACTACGAGGTCTCGGCCAATGCCCTCTTCGGCGGCGGCCATACCAAGGTGGTGAAAGCCAACGAGACCCTGTCGTTCGAGGCCCGCGAGAGCGAGACGTTGGCCATCGTGGGCGAGTCCGGCTGCGGCAAGTCGACCTTCGCCAAGGTCTTGATGGGGCTCGAGACGGCGACCGACGGCAAGATCCTGCTCGACAACCGCGAGATCCAAGGCACCGCCATCAACGACCGCGATACCGGCACGGTGGCCGATATCCAGATGGTGTTCCAGAACCCCTTCGATACGCTCAACCCCTCGATGACCGTGGGCCGCCAGATCATCCGGGCGCTCGAGATCTTCGGCATCGGCAAGAGCGACGCCGAGCGCAAGGCGCGGATGCTGGAGCTTCTCGACCTTGTGAAGCTCCCCCGCGCCTTTGCCGAGCGGATGCCGCGCCAGCTTTCGGGCGGGCAGAAACAGCGCGTGGGTATTGCCCGCGCCTTCGCGGGCGGTGCGCGGATCGTGGTCGCGGACGAGCCTGTCTCGGCGCTTGATGTCTCGGTGCAGGCGGCGGTGACCGACCTTCTCATGGAGATCCAGCGCAAGGAAAAGACGACACTTCTCTTCATCAGCCATGACCTGTCGATCGTGCGCTATCTCTCGGACCGGGTCATGGTCATGTATCTGGGCCATGTGGTCGAGATCGGCACGACCGATCAGGTCTTCTCGCCCCCCTATCACCCCTATACCGAGGCGCTTTTGTCGGCGGTGCCAATCGCCGATACCAAGGTCAAGAAACAGCATATCGTCCTCGAAGGCGATATTCCC
>JAHEBR010000118.1 GCA_024642185.1 Marivivens sp.
CAAGGGCCATGCCGTATTCGCCTGCGCCGATCTCGCGTTTGAACAACGGCAGGAAGCATTCGCCGCCCCGCTTTGGCTCTTTAAGAGAATCAACCAGACGGGCCAACGCGCCGACATGATTGTCGGTCAGCTGCTGCAGGCGCGTAGGCAGGCCGACAAACGGGAGTTTGTGGCCGCCGAGGACGAAGTGATCCTCGCTGGCGAATTCGGTGAAGCTGTGGCAGGAGGCAAGCCACTCGGCCACCGGATCGGCCTCGGGTTCGTTGGCATAGACGCCGAGGTTGGGGCTGATCGAGGGCAAAAGCTGATCGCCGCCGATCACGAGGTTGTCTTCAAGGCTCCAGAAGGTCGCGTGTTCGGGGGCGTGGCCGTGGCCGATGCGGGTGATCCAGCGGCGGCCACCAAGGCTGATCTCCTGACCTTCGACGATCCGGTCATAGCCGGCAGGCAGGGAATGCACGCAATCGGCAAAGTTGAAGGGGCGCTCCGATTTGCGCTCCTCATAGAGGGCGGGGTCCATGCCGGAGCGGCGATAGAAGGCGAGGGTTTCCTCGGTCGGCACAGGCTGAATGTCGAAGGTCAGCATCCGGGCGAGGATCCAGCTCGTTCGCGTGGTGGCCAGCGCCGCGCCACGCGCCACGAACCATCCGGCAAGGCCGATATGGTCGGGGTGGTAGTGGGTGACGATCACCCGCCCGACCGGCTTGCCGCGCAAGGGGCCGGAGAGGATCGCCTCCCAGATGGCGCGGGATTTGCGGGTGTCGAAGCCGGTATCGAGGACCGTCCAGCTATCGCCCTCGTCGAAGGCGTAGACGTTGACGTGATCAAGCGCCATCGGCAGCGGCAGGCGCAGCCACAGGACGCCCTCGGCCACTTCCAGAGCCTCGCCGTGGGCAGGCGGTTCCTCGTAAGGATAGCGAATGAGCGCTGCGGGGGGTGTCAAAGTCCGAGCCCCTCAAGAGGAATGTCGATCAACCCCGCCGCGCCCGATTGAGCATGGGCGAGAAGCGCCTGATGTTCGGGAAGGATACGGCGGATGTAGAAGGCGGCAAGCGCCCCCCGCGCGGCATCGCCGGTTTGGGCCGCCGTCAGGTGATAGTGGCCGCCAAGGATGCGGGCAAAGGCGCGCAGATAGGGAACGGCGCCGGCAAAGCGGTCGTTCATATCGCTCTGCGCCGCCATCCACTCGGTCGCCTCGCGCAGCGATTCGGCGGCGTTCCAGACGGCTTCGGCCAGATCGGGGTGCGCGCCGCGGGCGGCTTCGGCATTGGCTTCGATCTCGTCGAGAAGGCGGAAGGCGGCCTCGCCTCCGTCCATCATCTTGCGGCCCACGAGGTCCATCGCCTGAATGCCGTTGGTGCCCTCATAGATCGCCGTCACCCGCACATCGCGCAGGAACTGCGCCGCGCCGGTTTCCTCGATAAAGCCCATGCCGCCGTGCACCTGCATCCCCATTTGGCTCACCTCGATGCCGGTGTCGGTGCCAAAGGCCTTGGCGATGGGGGTAAGGAGAGCGGCGCGGGCCGACCAGCGCGCATCGCCAGTGGCATTCGCCATGTCGATCGCCACGGCGCAGGCCAAGGCGATAGAACGGGCGGTGAAGACATCGCCCTTCATCGTCATCAGCATCCGCCGCACATCGGGGTATTCCGAGATCGTGCCGGTGCCACCGGCGCGGCCCTGCCGCCGGTCTTGCGCGTATTCAAGCGCCTTTTGATAGGCCGCCTCGGCCACCCCGAGCCCCTGCACGCCGACGCCAAGACGGGCGTTGTTCATCATGGTGAACATGGCCGCCATGCCGCCATGCGGCTTGCCAACCAGCCAACCTTTGGCGCCCTCGAAGGCCATGACGGCGGTGGGTGAGCCGTGCAGGCCCATCTTGTGCTCAAGGCTCACGACCCGCAGGGAATTGCGCTCGCCGGGGTTGCCTTCGGCATCGGGGATCAGCTTGGGCACCATGAAAAGGCTGATGCCCTTGGTGCCGGCCGCGCCATTGGGCAGGCGGGCGAGCACGAGGTGGCAGGTATTGGCAATGAAATCATTGTCGGCCCAGCTGATAAAAATCTTCTGGCCAGTGATAGCGTAGGTGCCATCTTCCAGCGGCTCAGCCTTGGTCCGCAGCGCGCCAACGTCCGAGCCTGCCTGCGGCTCGGTCAGGTTCATCGTACCATGCCATTCGCCACTGATGAGCTTGGGCAGGTAGAGCGCCTTGATCTCGTCGCTGGCGTGATGCTCGAGCGCCTCGATCTGCCCTTGGCTCATCAGGGGATTGAGCTGGAGCGCAAGGCAGGCGCCCGACATCATGTCGTTGACAGCGGTGGCGAGCGTTTGCGGCAGGCCCATGCCGCCGTGTTCGGGACCTGCGGCCATGCCGACCCAGCCGCCCTCGGCAATCGCTCGGTAACCATCGGCGAAGCCGGGCGATGTCCGGACCACTCCGTTTTCCAGAACGGCGGGATGAAGATCGCCGGCACGGTTGATCGGCGCGAGAACCTCGTCACACATTCTGCCCGCCTCGGTGAGGATCGCCTCGGTTACGTCGGGCGATGTTTCGGCAAAGCGGTCGGTTCCTGTGAGACCCGCGAAATCGACGATCTTGTCGAGGATGAAGGCGATATCGGCAACGGGCGAGCGATAGGGCATGGCGGTCACTTCCTTGCGCGGCTTGGAAAAGCCTGCGGTGGTCTGTATGTCGGCGAGGTGACGGCAGGGTAACGTTCTGCCGCCCGCCAGCAACAGAAACGCAGCGTCATGACCCCGATCGAGACCGAAGTGCTGAAGGCCGATGCCACGGGGCTTGCCCGCGCGGCGGCATTTCTTGCGGGCGGGGGCCTTGTCGCCTTTCCGACCGAGACGGTCTATGGCCTCGGCGCAGATGCGCGCAATGATTTGGCGGTGGCGCGGATCTACGAGGCCAAGGGGCGACCGAGCTTCAATCCCCTGATCGTGCATTTGCCCGATCTCGAAGCCGCCCGCGCCCTGTGCGAGTTCACCCCCGAGGCCGAGCGCCTCGCCGATGCTTTCTGGCCCGGCGCGTTGACGCTCGTCTTGCCTTTGAAGTCGGGTGCCGGGATTTCCCGTCTTGTGACTGCAGGCCTCGACACGCTGGCGATCCGCGTGCCGGATCATCCTGTGGCGCAGGGGCTGTTGCGGGCCTTCGGCGGGCCGGTCGCCGCGCCTTCGGCCAACCCTTCTGGGCGGATTAGCCCGACCCGTGCTGCGCATGTGATGGCGGGTCTCGGCGGCCGGATCGAGGCGGTGGTCGATGGTGGTGGTTGTGGCGTAGGCGTGGAATCGACGATTATCGGTTGCTTGCCTCAACCGACCCTGCTTCGTGCCGGCGGGCTGCCTGAGGAGGCGATCGAGGCTTGCCTCGGCTATCCCCTGGCGCGCGCGCTCGAGGCGACCGACAACCCTGTGGCCCCCGGGCAGCTTGAATCCCACTATGCCCCGAATGGCAGGGTGCGGCTCAACGCCGAGAGCGCCGAGCAAGGCGAAGTCTTGCTAGGGTTCGGTCACGTTGATGCACCAATCAACCTCTCGCCATCAGGCGATCTTGTCGAGGCGGCGTCACGGCTTTTTGGTTGTCTTCACGAGCTTGATGCAATGGGGGCAGAGCGGATTGCCGTCTCGCCAATCCCTGATCACGGCCTCGGACGCGCGATCAATGATCGGCTACGCCGCGCCGCTGCGCCGCGCCCCTGATTACGAATTCTTGCGTTCGATATAGGTGCGAAGTTCTTCCGCCTCGCGCCGCGCCTCGCGCAAGCCATCCATTGCCGCCCTTAGCTCGGCTTCGGTCTGGGAAAGCTGGTTGCTCATCTCGGCTTCACGCTGCTGCAGATAGGTGATCGCTTGGTCACGGGTTTCTTCGGCTTCATGCAAAAGCTGCGAAATGCGTTCGAGTTCGCCGATATCGGCCTGCGTCACGCGGGTAAAGCGATTGACAAGCCAGCTGGCAAACCAACCGAGGCAGAAAGCGACAAACAGGATGACCGCGGTCGCCAGAATGAATTCGGATCTGTTCATGGGGCTGGTGTTCCTATCCTTCGGTGCCTGCGGCGCTATCGTCGGCCGGTGTCTCGGATTGCGGGGCTTCCTCGGCCGGTGGCTCGCCCGTCGTAGTGGAATCTTCATCGAGCGTATAAACTCTGAATTCGATCCTGCGATTGGCCTCACGACCCTCTTCGGTGTCATTGTCGGCAATCGGGTCGGCCTCGCCATAGCCAGCCGCACGGAAGCTTCCGGTGGGGACCCGGCGGGAGCGAAGTGCGCTCAGAACAGCCTCGGCCCGCGACTGGCTTAGGTTCTTGTTCATTTCTTCGCGGCCCTGGCTGTCGGTATAGCCTGCAACCTCTATCGGCGCGTCCATGCAATCGCGCAGGACAACGGAGATATCGTCAAGGATCAGCCGGGATTCGGAGGTCAGGGTTGCAGAGCCGGGATCGAAGATGATCTTGCGGTCGCCGGTGACAGCTAGAATATCCGCAACGCAGCTTTCTGGCGTGGGTCCGGTTTCGACCTCGACGACCTGCTCGACGACATTCACATCCACGGTAAACTCGGCCGACTGCCCAAGCTTTTCGATGAAGAGGCGCGAGATTTCGGACGTGGTATCGGCACTGGTGGTGTTGCCACGCACCGCCACAAGATCGGGCTGAACGATGACCGATCCATTGGTCAGCATCGAGAGCGCCTCAAGTCCGGCCAGAACTCTGACCGACCAGCCCCTCGGCAGCCCTTCCACAACCCGCGTACCCATCGTCAGGTTGGACTGGCCGAATCGTGCCTTGGCATAGTTCTCGACCATCATGTTGGTCAGATCATCCGGAACCCGCCCGCGCAGCTGCGCGTGGCCCTCTGGGCTTAGGGTTGCGCTAAACTGCGGCACGCCCTCTGGGGCGGTTTCGGGCGCTACCGGCAGCGATGCGGTCAAAGAGAAGATGTCGGGCAGGGCATTCTCAAACTCGCCCACAACTGTATCGAAAAGATCTTGAGGTGTGCCCTCCAGTGCGACGAGCGACACATCGGCGTCTGAAAGTGTCACCGTACCGCCGCCAAGGCGATAGACCGACTGAATCGACATCTCGACAGCATCCGCCCAGAACCCGGACGGGACACCCAGCGCGATCGTGCAGTCAAAATCATCTTCAAGCCCCGCCGCGCGGGCAGCGGCCTCGATCTGGGCGGCAGCCTCGGTCGTGTCGGCGGCGCAAGCGTCGAACCTCGCTCCTTCGGTATCAAGCGAGAAGCGGGTCGTGAACGGGGTGATTACAGGGCGCGGCGCACTGATCGACATGGTCAGTTCGACAGCAACAGGCGCCAAAGCGCGCAGGTTGGATTCAAGCTCCAGTTTCTGCTCTGGACTGTCGCTGATTGCGGTGACCTCAACCAGACCCGGCGCGACCGATATCTTGGAGCGCGGCAGAATCGCCAGGGCGCGGATGGCAAAGGTCAGAGCCTGCCTCCAGCCCTCGGGCATCGGAAAATCCGCTGCTTCTAGCAAATCATTGACCGGTTTGCCGCTGGCAATTTCTGCGATCCGCTCCGAGATATCCGCCCGGTCTGAAGCAGAGGGAATAAGCCCGATCAGCGAAACACCGGAATCGTTTCGCAGGATTTCAATGGCAAACTTCGGTGCGGTGATCCTTTCATTGTCGGCGATCGACATATTGTCGATTACGCGGCTGGCATCGACGATGCTGCCGGCGATCGAAATTGAACGGAAGCGTGCCGCTTCGCTGGGAGCGCGACCCTCGATAATGACCTGAAGGCCATCGCCCAGAACCGTCGCCCAGCTTTGATCGTCGTCGATGAGCGCTTCCTGGACCGTAATCACCGAGCGGTTCTCGACGACAGCTACCACCGCGACAGCGGCAAAATATGACAGAAGCGCCGCGACGACGAAACTGGCAACCCGGATCAGAACGGTAGAGAGGCGAAGCGGCATCGGTTTTCCAAGTGGTTCCGGAATGTCTAGGCGCACATTGGCGCGGGTTCAATCACACGAACCATGCAACGGCGAAAAACAGCACAGGGATAAGACCAGCATTACGGTTGGACCTGAAGAGCATCAAGAGGCGCTCGGGTGAGTCGGGGTCGAAGCGGCCAAGCTGCCAGGCAAGATGCCAGCCGAAGGCCCAGACGCCGCCGAGGGCGAGGACCAGCGAAAGGACCGACCGATCAATCACCGCAAGAAGTGTTGCCGCGCCCAAAAGGCCCACGGCGGCGACAAGAAACCGGCGCAGCCAGCGCGGCGAGGCCTCGCCAAAGAGGCGGGCGGTGGATTTGACGCCGATCAGGGCGTCGTCCTCGGTGTCTTGGTGGGCGTAGATCGTGTCGTAGAAGAGCGTCCAGGCGATACCGGCGACATAGAGAATGACCGGAGTCAGCGAGAGGCTTCCGGTGTGCGCCACCCAAGCCAGAAGCGCGCCCCAGTTGAAGGCGATGCCGAGGAATACCTGAGGCCACCATGTAAAGCGCTTGGCAAAGGGATAGATGGCGACCGGCAGGAGCGAGATCACCCCGACGAGGATGGCGTTTGAATTGAACGTCAGGAGAATCGCGAAAGCGATCAGCGCTTGGGCGATCATCCA
>JAHEBR010000119.1 GCA_024642185.1 Marivivens sp.
CGTTGTTGCGGAACTTGCAGGCGATGGCGCCGGCGACGGCTTCGTCGATGTCGGCGTCGTCAAAGACGATGAAGGGGGCGTTGCCGCCAAGCTCCATCGAGCATTTCATCACCTGATCGGCCGCCTGACGCAGCAGGATGCGGCCGACCTCGGTCGAGCCGGTGAAGGTCAGCTTGCGAACCTTGTGGTTTTCGCAGAATTCCTTGCCGATGTCCGAGGCGCGGCTCGAGGTGACGATCGACAGGACGCCCTTGGGCACGCCCGCCTCTTCGGCCAGAACCGCAAGCGCAAGGGCCGAGAGCGGCGTTTGCGACGCGGGGCGCAGGACGAAGGAGCAGCCGGCGGCGAGCGCGGGGGCGGCCTTGCGGGTGATCATCGCCGAGGGGAAGTTCCACGGCGTGATGCCGGCGGCGACGCCGATCGGCTGCTTGATGACGGTGATGCGCTTGTCGGCCATGTGGCCGGGGATCGTCTCGCCATAGATGCGCTTGGCTTCCTCGCCGAACCATTCGACGAAAGAGGCGGCATAGGCGATCTCGCCCTTGGCCTCGGCCACGGGCTTGCCCTGCTCGGCGGTCATGATGATCGCAAGGTCTTCTTGATTGGCCATCATCAGATCAAACCACTTGCGCATGATGTTGGCGCGGGCCTTGCCGGTGAGCTTGGCCCATTCCTTCTGGGCCTTGTAGGCGACCTCGATGGCCCGTGCGACATCGGCGCGGCTCAGATCCGCAACCTTGGCGATGACATCGCCGCGCGCGGGGTTATATACATCGAAGGTGGCTCCATCGGTCCCGCCGACCCATTCACCAGCGAGGAAGGCTTCTTCGCGCAGGAGCGAGGGGTTCTTGAGGAGCGACTTGAGATTGGTGGTATGATCGAGCATGACTCTCTCCCGGAAATTTGATCATATCTAAATCACGGGACGTATCGGAGGTCCAGCGGATTCGGGGAAGACATATAGCATGAACCTGGACGAAGCCTATTCCAATGCCGCCTTTATTCCGGGGGGCGCGGAGTACCCGGCCCGCTGGGAGGCGGAGGCGCGGGCCTTTCGCGATGAGGCGACCTGCGAGCTCGATCTGCGCTATGGCGAGGGAGCCCGGATGGTCTTTGATCTGTTCCATCCCGACCGGTTGGCGAAGGGGCTCGTGGTCTTTGTCCACGGTGGCTATTGGATGGAGGGCGACAAGTCCTATTGGTCGCATCTGGCGGCGGGGCCGGTTGCCAAGGGCTGGGCCGTGGCAATCCCGAGCTATGATCTTTGTCCGGACATACGGATTTCCGGGATCACCTTGCAGGTGGAAGCGGCGATCGCGGCTGCGGCCGCGCGGATCCCCGGGCCGATCCGGCTGGTTGGCCATTCTGCAGGCGGACATCTGGTGGCGCGCATGGCTTGCGCCGATCTCGCGCCGCTGTGGCGCAGCCGCGTCGAGCAGATTGTGCCGATCTCGCCGGTGGCCGAGCTTGGGCCTTTGATGCAGACGACGATGAACCAGACGCTCTGTATTTCACGTGAGGAAGCCATGTTTGAAAGCCCCTTGCGTCTTGACAGTGTCGGATTGCCGGTGACGGTCTGGGTTGGCGCCGAGGAGCGGCCCGTTTTTCTGGATCAGGCGCGTTGGCTGGCCGATGCCTGGGGGGTGGAGCGGGTCGTCGCTCTGGGCCGGCATCATTTCGATGTGATCGAGGATCTGAGCGATCCCGAAAGCTCTTTGGTCGCGACTCTTTTGGGCCGTTAGGGGCGCTGCCCCTCTGGGCCTTTGGCCCATTCACCCCGGAGTATTTTCGGCCAAAAGAAATTCAGGCGAATTTGGTCGACCATGTGGGGAGGAGATCGTTCGGCTCGTCAGAGGCGAGAAAGACGCCGCGGGCGATGGCGCGGGCGAGGCAGGTGGCGGCGGCGTGTCCGAGGAGGACGGTATCGGCGTTGGTGGTGGATTTGCCTGTAGAAAGGGCGAAGACGAGATCGCCATCGAAGGGGGTGTGGCTGGGGAGCAATGCGCGGGCCATGCCGTCGTGGGCGGCGGTGGCGAGGCGGGTGCAGGCGGCTTTGGTGAGGGCGGCATCGGTAGCGACGATGGCGATGGTGGTGTTCTGCGCGGGGCCGCGTTTGGTCGTGGGCGGGCCTTTGGGGTAGGTCGAGGCGGGGCCGCGCCCGCCGAATTCGCCCATTTCCTCCCAAGGGGCGGCCCAGAAGTGCGGGCCATTGCCCACCGTGGCCGAGCCGAGCGCGTTGACCGCGACGAGGGCGGCAACAGTGATGCCATCTTCAAGCCGGATGGAGGCCGAGCCGAGGCCGCCTTTCAGCGTGGCCGTGGTGGCGCCGGTGCCTGCGCCTTCGGTGCCGAGGGCGAAGTTGGACGAGGCGGCGGCGAGGGCTTGTGCGCCGAGGGCGCGGTAGGGGTTTTCGGGCCAGTCCTTGTCGCCGCCGTTGAGGAGGTCGAAGAGGATCGCCGCCGGAACGATAGGCACGCGCGTCGGACCGACCGCGAAGCCGCGGCCCATTGCCCGCAGGCCGTCAGCCACGCCTGAGGCCGCGTCGAGACCGAAGGCCGAACCGCCGGAAAGGACGATGGCGTCGACCTTCTCCACCAGCTTGTCGGGGGCCAGAAGGTCAGTTTCGCGGGTTCCGGGGGCGCCGCCCATGACATGAATGCCGGCGACCATGGGCTCCTCGCCGAGGACAACGGTCACTCCGGATTTGAGGCGGGGATCGCTGGCGTTGCCGACGAGAAGGCCGGGCACATCCGTCAGAAGGTTGCGGGGCCCTGGCGTCATATGCAGCGCCCCCCGTCAACCTCGAGCGCGATGCCGGTGATCATCGCGGCCTCGTCAGAGCAGAGGAAGGCGGCGGCGTTGCCGATGTCTTCGGGGGTCGAGAAGCGGCCGAGCGGGATCGTGGAGAGAAACCGCGCACGGTTTTCTGGCGTGTCGCCGCCCATGAAGGAAGGCAGGAGGGGCGTTTCGCCGGCCACCGGGTTGAGTGCATTGACGCGGATGCCGAATGGGGCGAGCTCGACCGCCATGGTTTGCGTGGCCGTGATCATCCAGCCCTTCGAGGCATTATACCAGTTGAGATTGGGCCGCGGGCTGCGCCCGGCGGTCGAGGCGATGTTGAGGATCGCGCCCGCGCGGCGAGCCTTCATGGCGGGGACGAAATGGCGGGCGGTGAGGTAGACCGACTTGGCGTTGACCGCGAGGACGCGGTCGAAATCGGCCTCGCTCACGTCTTCCAGTGGTTGCGGCAAATGGGTGATGCCGGCGTTGTTGACGAGGATGTCGATATCGCCCAGCGCATCGGCCGCCTCGTAGGCGAGGGCGGCGACCGAGGCATTGTCGGAGACATCGACGGTCGCAGGCACTCCGCCGATCAGGGTCGCGACCTCGCGGGCGGCATCGGCGTTGATATCGGCCACCAGAACGCGGGCGCCTTCCGCCGCAAACTTGCGGGCGATCCCGGCGCCAAAGCCCGAGCCGCCGCCGGTGACAATCGCCGTTTTCCCGTCCAGACGCATGGGGGCTCTCCTGTTTTCGCCAGTCTGGCCCTTTCGCCACAGTCTGTCACCCGCCCATCGCAATACCGTGAGCGGGCCCGAGGGCGGTTGCGCGGTCGTGGCAAAATGCTATCACTCCCTGAACTTTGGGGGACGGACCTGCGATGATTGCGACGATTCTCGGCGGAAGAGGCCTTGTGCGGCTCGCTATGGCTTTCGCTGTGACGGGGAGCCTTGCGGCCTGTGTTGAGCAGGAGCCTCTTGAAGAACTTCCGCCACCTGAGCCGGTGTTTCTTGAAGGCTATGGGCCGCTTGAGGATGATGGCTATCACCTTCCGGGCATTCCGACTGAATATCTGGAGGGCGCGAACCACAAGGTTCTGATCCAATATCCGGGCGATCAAGAGCCGGGGACGATCGAGATCGATCCCTTTGCCAAGTTTCTCTATTATGTTCTCGAGGATGGCACGGCCCTGCGCTATCCGATCGCCGTCGGGCGCGAGGGCAAGGGCCTGCGTGGCACGACCGTGATCCGCCGCAAGGCCGAGTGGCCGGGCTGGACGCCGACCGCGAATATGCTCAGGACCGAGCCCGAGGTTTATGGCCCCTTTGCGGGCGGGATTCCCGGGGGTCTTGCGAGCCCCTTGGGTGCGCGGGCGCTCTATCTATATCGCGGCGGCAAGGATACTTATTTCCGCATTCACGGCACCAACGATTTGGGCTCGATCGGCAATTCCGGCTCGGCGGGCTGTATCCGTCTCTTCAATCAGGACATCATCGATCTCTTTGATCGGATCGAAATGGGCACGAAGGTCGTGATCCGCACTTATGAGGATTCCGTGCGGATCGAGGGTGAAGAGCTGGCCAATCGCGGAGTGGAACTGCCGCCCTATATCGCTGATCCTGATGCGATCAACGAGGCGGTTGCCGCCGATCCGGGGCCGGATCTGGGCGAGAACGCCGAGGGCTAGAGGCGGATCACATAATCCTTGGTGGTGGTCTCGACCACTTCCCAAGTGCCGTTGAAGCCGGGGCGGAGGATGAAGCTGTCGCCTGCTTTGACGTGGCGGGGCGTGCCGCCGTCTTCGGTCAGGATCGAGTGGCCCGCGAGGATGTGGCAATATTCCCATTCGTCATAAACGATCCGCCACTTGCCCGGCGTTGACCGCCAGATGCCGCAATAGAGCCCATCTCTTTCTTCGGCGTTCCATGAGGTGAACTCGGGATTCCCGGAGATGAGCCGGTCGGGCGCGGGGGCGCTGGTCTCGGCGAGGGTGGCATCGGGGGTGAGGCGGAGGAAGGTTTCGGGCATGATCTGGTCCGGATTTTGGGCTTTGGGTCTTTGTATTCTGACTGAACGTGCCTAAATCTTGAAGTGTCCATCCAGAAGGGGGGCAGAGATGGCTTTTCTCAAGCTGATTATCTTTGGATATGGGGCGCTGACAGTCGTCTATTTCAGTCTGTCGATCTATTTCCGCTCGGTTCATCGCGAGAGCCTTGAAAAGCGTTGGGACCGCGAGACCACCGAGGGCGAGGACTTGGGCGACCGGACGACCTACGTCGAAGAGGGGATGACAGAGTATGAGCAGGGCTTTGGCAGGCGCCTGATACTTCTGGTCTATATCGTGCCGACAGTTGCGGTTCCGGTGATCCTGTATTTGATGAACGCGAATTGATGTGAAGGGTTGAGGGGCAAGAAATGAGATATGTGAAGATCACCTTCCGGGTGCTGGTTGTGCTCATCGTCGGCTCGTTCCTGCACTATGTCCTGCCGCAGCATGATCTGGCCAAGATCACCTCGACCGAGATCATTCGAACGGATCTTTCGGGTTGGAACCGGATCTTCTATGCGCAGGCTGACAGCGGTAGTGCGGAACTTGCCACTCGGGATGTTCGACTGATCAATACCCAGCGACAGAAGGCCTGGTTCCTTGGCTTTTTCCCGCGCGATGCCGCAGGGGTGATGGTCTATCGCAACGAGGATTCAGGCTGGATCTGGCCGCCCTATTTCAAGTTTGACAGTGCCGATCTTCAGGCCGAGGCGGCGGCGAATATCTCGCCTCCGGGGCAGGAGAGATGGGTTGTGATTACCCATTACGGCTGGCGCAACCGGTTCCTGTCGATCTATCCCAACGCGGTTGGTATTCGGGCGATTGACGGGCCGGATGTGCGGATCATCCCGTGGTTCAACATCTTCTTCTTTGTCTTCCTCGGCCTTGCGGCTTTGTTCATCAGGGCGGCTTGGATGCAGTTCCGCGAGCGGATGATGGATCCCGCTTTGGAGAAGGCGGGGGACCGCTGGGACGAGATCGAGGCGGGGGCCGCAGAGAAACGCTCGCGGCTCAGGCGCTGGTTCGCGGGGCTCGGGGGCAAGTAGGGGGCGCTGCCCCCTCGGCCCTTGCGGGCCTCACCCCCGGAGTATTTCAGGCCAAAAGAAACCTATTCGCCGTAGGGCACCCAGATGTTCTTCACCTCGGTGGAGGCGTCGAGAAAGGCTTTGGCATCCTCGGCATACCAGTCGCGCGCGAGGCCGTTGTTGACCCAGGTGCGCTTGAGATTGCCAGCCGATTTCTTTTCGATCGCGCCGGAGAGGTCGGTCGAGGAAAAGGACCAGACCGCGTCGATATCGAGGTGGCTGGCAAGCGTTGAGGCAAGCTCGGCGTGGGAGCCGGTGAGGATGTTGATGACACCGCCGGGGACATCGGAGGTTTCTAGGATCTGGGTGAAGTCGGTCGCGGCGAGAGGGAATGCCTCGGAGGCCACGGCGACCGTGCGGTTGCCCATGGCGATGGCGGGGGCGACGGTGGAGATGAGGCCGAGGAGCGGGGCCTCGTCGGGGCAGAGGATGCCGATGGTGCCGACCGCCTCTTTCATCGCCAGCGCCACGCCGCGGATCGGCACGCTATGGGCTTGGCCGTCGAACTTGTCGGCCCAGGCGGCATAGGTGAAGAGGCGGCGGATCGAGGCGTCGACCTCTTTGGCGCCGCTCTTGCCGCCGACCATCTCGTCGATCCGGT
>JAHEBR010000120.1 GCA_024642185.1 Marivivens sp.
CGCGATGCGGGCGGGATCGGCCTCGGTGGCCTCATCGAGAACGCGGCGCAGCGCTGCGGCCATATTGGCGCGGGTTTCCCCAAGGCGGGCCTCGGCGGCGCTGGCGGCGGCGTCGGTCAACACGGCGATCTGGCCGAGGTGTTCAAGAAGCACCGACCGAAGCGCCCCACCCTCGCTTCTGCGCATGGCGGCAAAATCGTCGAGCAGCGGCGCGAGATCGGCAAGGAGTGCAGCGACGAGCGCCTCGGTATCGTCCTCCGCCCTGCCCTGAACCACGACGCCCTTCTGCTGAAGAACATCGGCCGAGGTGGCTTGAGCCAGCGTCACACCCTTCTCGAAGGCGCGTTCCTGAATCTGGTCGAGCGCGGCCAGCACCCGATCCAGCTGATCGGCGTCGATCTGCAGCGCACCGGCACTGTCATCGCGCTGAACCCGCAGGGTCAGGCCTATGTTGCCCCGCGAAAACCGGGCGCTCAGGGAGGTGCGCACCGCCTGCTCAAGCCCGTCTAGCCCGTCCGCGATTCTAAGGCGCAGATCGAGCCCCCGCGCATTCACGCCGCGCATCTCCCAGGCCCAGCTGGCGGCGCCAAGCGTGCCGGTTCGGCTGGCAAAAGCGGTCATCGACTGGATCATGGCTTTTCCTTTACGTTTGCCGCAGCTAACGGCAATCGCCCCCGAAGGGCAAGCGCGGGTGAGGCTTCAGTATGCATTAACCAAGTGTTAACATAACGGGTGCGTCAGCAAACGAGATGCCTAAAAATCAAATGGTATTTTCGGAGAAATCTCATGTCGCAGTTTCCAACGGATCGCTCTCTTTCGGCCCACCGCCCGCAGGCCATTGCGGCGCTTGAACGATACTGGCGGCAGATACGCGGCGCACGTATATTGCCGGTTCGCAGCGAGGTTGATCCCTCGCAGATCGATACCGCTCTGCCCCATGCCTTCATTGCAGAGCGCCTTGCGCCGGGCGTGACGCGGATCCGCGCTTGCGGGCAGCGCCTCAATGATATGATCCGCGCCGACGGGCGCGGTATGCCGCTTTCGACATTCTTTACCCTTGGCGCCCGTTCTGACCTCGTTGCCGAGGTCGAGCTTGTGTTCAATGGCCCCGCGCTGGTCGAGATACCCCTCGCACCTGAGCTGGAGGCAGACCGTGAGATTGGCAGGCTACTGCTCTTGCCACTCGAGGGCGCAACCGGTGTTGTTGATAGGCTGATGGGCGCAATCGTCCTGCATACCCCTGCCCGACGGCTGGCAATCCAACGGAACGGATATATCCGCCGCGAGATCCTCGCTCCAATTGCACGGCCGGCCCTGCCCTTCGACGAAATCAAGGAAAAAGGGCCGCAGCGTCCACGCCCGGCCCTTCGTCTTGTCGTTTCCAACGATTGATCAGACGGCTTCGGCGGCCGCGGCAAGCTTGCTGCGGCGCGCCGACAGCTCTTCGGCCACGAGGAACGCAAGCTCAAGTGACTGAGAAGCATTAAGCCGCGGATCACAGGCGGTGTGATAGCGGTCCGAAAGATCCTCGTCCGTCACAGCACGAACACCACCGGTGCATTCGGTCACGTCCTGACCGGTCATCTCGAAATGAACACCGCCGGGGATCGTGCCTTCGGCATTATGCACACCGAAGAACTCGCGCACCTCGCGCAGGACGGAATCGAAGGGCCGCGTCTTGTAACCCGAGGTCGACTTGATCGTGTTGCCGTGCATCGGATCGCAGGTCCAGACCACGTTGAAACCCTCTTCCTGAACGGCACGGATCAGGCGCGGCAGGTGCTCGCCGACGTTGCCAGCGCCGAAGCGCGCGATCAGCGTCAGGCGACCGGCCTCGTTCTTGGGGTTGAGCTTGTTGATCAGCGCCTTGAGGTGGCCCGTGGTCATCGTCGGGCCGCACTTGAGCCCGATCGGGTTCAGCACGCCGCGCGCAAACTCGACGTGGGCGCCGTCCGGCTGGCGGGTGCGGTCGCCGATCCAGATCATGTGACCCGAGCCAGCGAGCCATTTGCCCGAGGTCGAATCGACACGGCACAGCGCCTCTTCATACTCAAGAAGAAGCGCCTCGTGGCTGGTGTAGTATTCGACCGTTGCCAGCTCATGGTTGGTCTCGCCGGTCAGCCCGGCGGCGGTCATGAAATCGAGCGCGTTGGAAATCTGGTCCGAAATTGCGCGGTATTTCTCGGCCTCCGGTGCGCCGGTGAAGCCAAGAGTCCAGGCGTGGACGCGGTGGATATCGGCGAAACCGCCGGTTGAGAAGGCGCGCAGAAGGTTCAGCGTCGCGGCCGATTGGGTATAGGCCTGCAGCATCCGGGCCGGATCGGGAATCCGCGCCTCGGCGTTGAAGTCGAAGCCGTTGATGATGTCGCCCCGGTAGGACGGAAGCTCGACGCCGCCCACGACCTCGGTCGGCGCGCTGCGCGGTTTGGCGAACTGGCCGGCCATGCGGCCCACCTTGACCACCGGCACCTTGGCGCCAAAGGTCAGGACCATGGCCATTTGCAGCATGACCTTGAAGGTATCGCGAATCTGGTCGGCGCTGAACTGCGCAAAGCTCTCGGCGCAATCGCCGCCTTGCAGGAGGAAGGCCTCGCCACGGCTGACCTTGGCGAGATGCGATTTCAGGCGGCGGGCTTCGCCGGCAAACACCAAGGGCGGATAGGAGGCCAGTTTCGCTTCGACCGTGCGCAGATTTTCCGCGTCCTGATACTCGGGCATCTGGATCCGGGGCAGTTTGCGCCAATCCGATTTGTGCCATTCGGTCATAGTCAGCTCCTTGGTCCGCCCGCGCAACTTTTGCGAAGGGTTTGCGGTAACAACGGGGCCTTATAACGCCTGCCCTACCCGCTTCCAATGGCAAAAACGTCGCCGTGGGGCGCACAAGCGGCCGCAATACGACATCAATTGACGCATTTGATTTCCCTTGAACCCGCCCTGAAAACCTGATGATGATCGAACGTTCTCTTTGGGTGGACCTAGGACATGGATATCCAGCCGCAGATTGTGGAAGTCGACGCGAGGGGCAAGCCCAAGCGCTTTGTCTTTGTTCTTTTGGACAATTTCACGATGCTTTGTTTCGCCTGCGCGCTTGAAAGCCTGCGCATCGCCAATCGTATGGCAAACAAGAAGCTCTACGACTGGGTGATTGCCGGCGAAGGCGGCGAGGTTGCGCGCTGTTCCAACGGAACCGAGTTCAAGCTGAACATGGATCTGGGCGAGTTGTCGCGCGAAGACGTGGTCATGGTGTGCGGCGGGATCGACGTGCAGGCGGCGACCACCAAGAAAATGGTCGGCTGGCTGCGTCGCGAGGCCCGCAAGGGTGTGACCATGGGCGGGCTTTGCACCGCGGGCTATACGCTGGCCAAGGCAGGCTTGCTCGATGGCAAGAAGGCCACGATCCACTGGGAAAATCAGGATAGCTTCGCCGAGGAATTCGAGGACGTGAAGCTCACGAAATCGGTGTTCGTCGTCGATGGCAACCGGATCACCACCGCGGGCGGCACCGCCTCGATCGACCTCATGCTCAAGATCATCGCCGACGATCACGGCGAAGAGCTTGCCAATGCTGTGGCCGATCAATTGATCTATTCCTCGATCCGCACCGATCAGGACACCCAGCGCCTCTCGATCCCGACCCGGATCGGCGTCCGGCACCCCAAGCTCAGCCGTGTCATCCAGATGATGGAGCAGAACATCGAAGAGCCTATCAGCCCGGCGACATTGGCCCATGATGTGGGAATGTCGACCCGGCAGCTCGAGCGCCTCTTCCGCCGCTACCTCAGCCGCAGCCCGAAACGCTACTACATGGAGTTGCGCCTCCAGAAGGCGCGCAACCTTCTGATGCAGACCGACATGAGCGTGATCAACGTGGCGCTCGCTTGCGGATTTGCCTCGCCGTCGCATTTCTCGAAATGCTACCGGTCGCATTATGATACCACCCCCTACCGCGAACGCGGAACCCACGCCTCGCGCCTGTCGATCTAAAGGACCGCTTCCTCAGGATTCCAAGGCATTGTCCTGCAAAAGCTGGAACAACGGGCGGTTTCACCGCCGGATTCGGCTTTTCTTTTGCGATGGGCCTGCGTAGTTTGTCCGTCAGGATAACAACATCCGCTATCCGATAGGGAGTAATTGAATGAAAAAACTGCTGCTGGCCTCTGCGGCCACTGCTCTTCTTGCCGGCGCTGCTTCGGCCGAAGAGATCAAGATCGGCATCATCCTGGGCTACACCGGCCCGCTGGAGTCGATCACCCCGGCCATGGCTCAGGGCGCCGAACTGGCGATCGCCGAAGTCAACGCTGCCGGCACCCTTCTTGACGGCGCGACCGTGACCGGCATCCGTGGCGATGACGGCTGTATCGACGCTGGCCTCGCCACCGCGACCGCCGAGCGTCTGATCACCGGCGACGGCATCAACGCCATCGTCGGCGGCGACTGCTCGGGCGTCACCGGCGCCATCCTGCAGAACGTTGCCATGCCCAACGGCGTTGTGATGATCTCGCCCTCGGCCACCTCGCCGGGCCTGTCGCACAACAACAACGAAGACAACGGCCTGTTCTTCCGCACCGCTCCGTCGGATGCGCGTCAGGGCGTCGTCATCACCGACATCCTGAACGACCGCGGCATCAAGTCGGTCGCTCTGACCTACACCAACAACGACTACGGCAAAGGTCTTGCCGATGCGTTCCAGGCCGCTTTTGAGGCTTCGGGCGGCACCGTGACCATCTCGGCCGCCCACGAAGACGGCAAGGCCGACTATTCGGCCGAAGTCGCGGCTCTGGCCTCGGCTGGTGGTGAGGTTCTCGTCGTGGCCGGCTATGTCGACCAGGGCGGCAAGGGCGTCATCCAGGCTTCGCTCGACTCGGGCGCCTTCGACACCTTCTACCTGCCGGACGGCATGTATGGTGACAGCCTCCTCGCCGCGATCGGCGATGGCCTGAACGGCTCGTTCGGCGCTCTGCCGGGCACCGACAGCGATGGCGCTGGCGTGTTCCAGGGCCTGGCTTCGGCTGCTGGCTTCGACGGCACCTCGGCCTTCTCGGCGGAAAGCTATGATGCCGCTGCCCTGATCATGCTCGCCATGCAGGCTGCCGGCTCGTCGGCTTCGGCTGACTTCGCTGCCCACGTCATGGACGTTGCCAACGCTCCGGGTGAGCCGATCCTTCCGGGCGAGCTGGCCAAGGCCATCGAGCTGCTGAAAGCCGGTGTTGACATCGACTATATCGGTGCGACCGCGGTCGAGCTTATCGGACCGGGCGAAAGCGCAGGCAACTACCGCGAGTACGACGTGACCGGCGGCGCCTTCGTCACCGCGAACTTCCGCTAATCGCGCGACATACCAAAACGAGCGGCGCGGGGTCATTCCCGCGCCGTTTCAACACCACCATGCCCTCTGGAAGGGTGTGACTGCCGGGGGGCCACCCATGATTGTTGTTGAAAACCTCCACAAGCATTTCGGAGGCTTCCACGCCGTTGACGGCGCGACGCTCAGCATTGCTCCGGGTTCGATCACCGGCCTCATCGGCCCCAACGGCGCGGGAAAGACCACGCTGTTCAACGTGATCGCCGGGGTTCATCAGCCGACCTCGGGTCGCGTCATGATGGACGGCGAGGATATCACCGGCCTGCCGCCGCACGCGCTTTTCCATAAGGGCCTTCTTCGCACCTTCCAGATCGCCCATGAATTCCACTCGATGTCTGTCCGCGAGAACCTGATGATGGTTCCCGCCGATCAATCGGGCGAGAAGCTCTGGAACACTTGGTTCGGCCGCAAGCGGATCGCCGATGAAGAGCGGGCCCTTGCCGCCAAGGCCGACGAGGTTCTCGATTTCCTCACGATCGACCACCTGCGCGACGAAAAGGCGGGCAACCTCTCGGGCGGCCAGAAGAAGCTTCTCGAGCTGGGCCGGACGATGATGGTCGACGCCAAGATCGTCTTCCTCGACGAGGTGGGCGCGGGCGTGAACCGCACGCTTCTCAATACCATCGGCGACGCCATTGTGCGCCTCAACCAAGAGCGCAACTACACATTCGTCGTGATCGAACACGACATGGATTTCATCGGCCGCATTTGCGATCCGGTCATCTGTATGGCCGAGGGCAAGGTTCTGGCCGAAGGCACCCTCGACGAGATCAAGGCCAATGAACATGTGATCGAGGCCTACCTCGGCACCGGCCTCAAGCATAAGGACAAGGTAGGCGCATGAGCGAACCCTTCCTCATTGGCGATGCGATGACGGGCGGCTATGGCCGTGGACCCGACATCCTGCACGAATGCACCATTTCGGTGAACCCCGGCGAGATCGCCGTGATCGTCGGCCCCAACGGCGCCGGCAAGTCGACCGCCATGAAGGCGATCTTCGGGATGCTCAATGTGCGTTCCGGCTCGGTCCGGCTGGCGGGCGAGGATATTACCGCTCTTTCGCCGCAGGATCGCGTGGTCAAGGGCATGGGTTTCGTGCCGCAAGTGCGCAATATCTTCCCCTCGATGACGGT
>JAHEBR010000121.1 GCA_024642185.1 Marivivens sp.
AGGGCGAAGAGCCGCGCGACTATGTCAAGCGGCTGGCGCGGGCCAAGGCTATGGCTGTGCCTGCGGCTGAAGGCGAGATCGTCCTTTGCGCCGATACCACCGTGGCGCTGGGCCGCCGCATCCTTGGCAAGCCCGAGAACGAAGGCGAAGCGGCCGAGTTCCTGCATCTTCTTTCGGGCCGCCGTCACAAGGTGATCACCGCCGTGGCCGTTAAGCGCGGTGAGAAGATCTGGGTCAAAGACGTGCAGACGACCGTGGCGATGAAGCTTCTGTCCAACCCCGAGGTGAACGCCTATATCGCCAGTGGCGACTGGAAGGGCAAGGCCGGTGGCTACGCCATCCAAGGCCCTGCCGGCGCCTTCATCCCGTGGATCACCGGCTCTTTCACCTGTGTCGTGGGCCTTCCTCTTGCCGAAACCGCGGGCCTTCTCGTGGCCGCGGGCTATCCTCTTTACGGAGATCACGCATGAAGGGCCGTTCGATCCTTCTCGACCATATCGGCGGGCGCGAAGCTGCGGCCCTCATCTCTGACGGCAAACTCGACGATCTTCTGATCGACGACGACAACGCCCCGCGCCCCGGCGCCATCTTCCGCGCCATCTGTGACCGGCCTCTGAAAGGGCAGGGCGGCATGATGCTGCGCCTTCCCGATGGCGAGACCGCCTTCCTGCGGCAGGGCAAGGGCCTCAAGCCCGGCCAGTCGATGCTGGTGCAGGTCACGGGCTTTGCCGAAGGCGGCAAGGCCGTCCCGGTGACCGACCGCGTTCTTTTCAAGAGCCGCTACGCCATCGTCACCCCCGGCGCGCCGGGCATCAACATCAGCCGCCAGATCGACGACGAGGACGAGCGCGACCGCCTTCTGGGCCTCGCCCGCGCGGTGATGGAGGGCGAGGACGGGCTGATCCTGCGCTCTTCCTGTGCTGGCGCCGAGGATGACGACATCGCCGAAGACATCGCCGCCATGGCCGACCTTGCCGATGCCGTCATGGCCGACGCCGAAGGCACCGAGCCCGAGGCCCTCACCGAAGGCGATGGCCCCCATGTTCTGGCCTGGCGCGAATGGACGATCCCGGCCGAAGTGATCACCGAGGAGGGATGTTTCTCGAGCCACGGTATCCTCGACCAGATCGAGGCGCTGAAAGGCCCGCTCGTGAGCCTGGGCGAGGGGACGATGTATGTCGAAGCCACCCGCGCCCTCGTCGCGGTCGATGTGAATACCGGCGGCGACACCTCGCCCGCCGCGGCGCTCAAGGCCAACCTCGCCGCCTGCCGCGCCCTGCCGCGCGCCCTGCGCCTGCGCGGGTTCGGCGGCCAGATCGCCGTCGATTTCGCGCCCATGTCGAAAGCGCACCGCAAGCAGGTCGAACAATCGCTGCGGGCCTCCTTCAAGAACGACCCGATCGAGACCTCGCTCGTCGGCTGGACGCAGATGGGCCTCTTCGAGCTGCAACGCAAACGCGAGCGGCTGAATGTGGCCCAGATGCTGGCGGGGCTGGCCTGATGGCCTGCCCGATCTGCGCAAAAGAGACGGCCAAGGCCTATCGCCCCTTCTGCTCGAAACGCTGCGCCGATGTGGATCTTTCCCGCTGGCTCGGTGAGCGCTATGCTATCCCCTCGGACGATCCCCAAGACGCCGAAGAGGCCGCCCGCGCCGCCGAAGAGGCGAGCCCGAAACCGCACTGAACTTTTTCCGCAAAACCCTCTGGACACCCCCGCAGCCCCCGTCTAGAAGCCTCTCACCCAAACGGCCCTGATCGGCCCGTTTCCCGTGCCCGGGTAGCTCAGGGGTAGAGCAGTGGATTGAAAATCCTCGTGTCGGTGGTTCGATTCCGCCCCCGGGCACCACTCTTCGCTCCCGCGCCAATTCGTCCCGCTCTTCCTCCTGTTCGACTCGCTTGCCAGCCGAGGGGTTCGTGTGCGCTAATATCTCAAAGTTGGAATAGATTCGGCATTCGTGCCGCAGGAAAGGATAGCTCATGGAGATCAAGGACAAGGAACTCGACCACGGGGTTCTCAAGGTGACGATGACCGGTTCGCTCGATGTGGCCGGCTCCGATGTGGCCGACGCGCATTTTGCTGCGATTGACCAGAGCAAGACCCGGATCGTCGCCGATCTGACCCATGTCGATTTCCTGGCGTCTGTCGGCATTCGCGTGCTGGTCAAAACCGCCAAGGCGCTTGGCGCGCGGGGCGGCAAGCTTGTCCTCCTCAATCCCAACGATGCCGCGCGGCGGGTGATGTTCACGACCGGTCTCGACCGGATCGTGCCGATTGCCGACGACGAACAGTCCGCGGTTATTGCTGCTTCCTGATCATGGCCGACACGGCGATTACCCTTCAGGCCGATCTCGCCGAGATCGCCCGGATGAACCTTTGGCTCGAGGCCAATCACGGCGCCTCGGAGGATGTCTTCGAACGGATGAAGCTTTGCCTCAATGAGGCAGTTGAAAACACGATCCGCTATGGCTTTGACGCGGGGCAGGGCGGCCGGGTCGAGGTGCGGCTCGGTCAGAAAGGCGGCTGCGCCGAGATCGAGATTATCGACAATGGCGTGGAATTTGATCCCCTTGAGCGCGCCTCGCCAGACGCGATGACCGATCTCGAAACCGCGTCTATCGGCGGCTTCGGCATTGTCCTGATGCGCGAGGCCGCGACCTCGCTCGAATACGAGCGCCGCGAGGGGCGCAATGTGCTGATCGCGCGGTTCTGCGAGCGGGGCGCCTAGGGGCCGATATACCGCGCGGCGAGGCAGGTGATGTCGTCCGACTGGGGCACGCCTTCCGCAAAGGCCAGAACATCCGCCATTATCCCGCCCACCGTGTCTTTCACCGCCGCCCCCTTCAGGCGCGACATAAGGGCGGCAAAGCGTTCTGTTCCGAACATTGCCCCGCCCTGTCCAAAAGCTTCGGTGATGCCATCTGTGCCAAAGATGATCGTATCGCCTGGGGCCAGCTGCCGGACGCCATCGCCATAAGGCATCCTCTCAAAAAGCCCCACCGCCGGCCCTTCGGGGCCGATCTGCTCGGGCGTGCCATCGGCGCGCAGGATATAGGCCTCTTCATGGGCCGCATTGGCATAGTCGAGCCGTCCGGTTTCCAGATCGAGCCGCGCATAGCACAGAGTGACGAACATGCTCTCGCTATTGTCCTCGGCCAGAAGGTCGTTCAGCGCCGCCACCACCTCGCCCGCGGGATGGCCGCGCCGCGCGATGGTCTTGAGGACGGTGCGGGTCACGCTCATGAAGATCGCGGCCGGAATCCCCTTGCCCGAGACATCGCCCACCGCAAGGCCGAGCGTCTTGTCGTCGACCATGAAGTAGTCGAAGAAATCGCCGCCTACCTGCTTGGCGGGTTTCATGTCGGCCGCCACCTCGAACTGGCTCGCCCGCGCGCCCGCGCTGATCGACTTGGGCAGGAACGAGCGCTGGATCACCTCGGCGGTGCTCATCTCCTGTTGGAAGAGGTGCTTGGTGGTGATCTCGTTCGCCATACTCTCGAAAACATCGGCGAAATGGCTGTAGCGATCCGCCCCGTGGCGCAGCGCCGAAAGCATATCTGGCTCGAACGATCCCTTGGCGAGCGCCTGCGCCGCCTGCGACATCACCGCGACCGAGTTGTTCGACCGGTCGAGCCGCCCGCCCAGCTCTGCGATCACGTTCATGGCGCAGGAGGGATCGCGCTGCATGAGGTCAAAGATTGCCTCTCGCCCGATCCGCAAGAGCTGCGCGCCCGCCAGCGACAAAACGGCGGCGTTGCGCTTGCGGTCCGAGAAGGCGGCGATCTCTCCCACCAATTCGCCCGCGCCGACCTTTGCCACGATCGAGGGGCCGGTCTCGGTCGCCACTTCGATATCAATGGCGCCCTCAAGGATCAGATAGGCGGCGTCGCCCGTTTCGTTCTGTTCGAAAAGCCGCTCGCCGGGGGCGAGGCCGACGACCTGACAGGCGCGGGCGAGGGCGTGCAGCTGTTCGTCGGCGATGGCCGAGAAGATCGAGGTCTTCTGAAGAGACTCGACAAGACGTTCCGGGGTGATCGCCGGATCTCCGCTCGAGGGGGGCATTCCGTCTCCGTTTTCTCTTTGGTGGTCTTGCCTGCCGCGCCATCGTTCCGGGATCGGCCTGCCTCTGTCAACTCGCGGCTGTGCCGCGAACGGCATTTGACAAGCGGCCCCGAGGATCGCCACCATTTGCAGGTGGGCGCTTGTTTGCCCGCGAAAAGGCCAGCGAAGGGCCGGAAAATGACGCGGTTTCCGGCGATGGTTGACGAGACATGAAGCGAGACGCGCGCATAGCCCTGACAGCGCCCCGCCTCTGGGCGATGGGCGCAGCTGTGCTTTGCGCCCTCGCTCCGCCCGCCGCCGCCCAAGACTATACCCACCTGGTCGAGGTCCGCGCCGGGTCGCCCCTCTCGCAGCTTGCGCGCGATGCTGTTTTCCTTGACCAGATCTATTCCGACGGCAGTTCCATCGACTTGGCCCCCTGGTATGCCACTGGCTGGCAGGATTTGCAGATGACCTGGCTCACCGAGATCGACGCAAGCTCGGGCGTTTTCTGGGGCTTTTCCACCGGCGAGCAGGGCGGGAAATACCGCATTGATCCTGCCCTGACATTGGGCTTCCTGAACGTGCAGGATCTCGAGGACGGCTGGACCGTCAGCCTTTCAACGACTTTCCGCTTTGGTGGTCGCCTCGCTGAGGATGCCTGCGTCGCCGATTACGGGGCGATTGGCGGCGTTCAGCAGGTCAACTGCCGGATGTCGGGCTCCTACCTGCCGCCCGCTGAAACGCTCGACTATCTCTGGGACGAAGCCCCCGAGGGTCAGCTCGACCTGAACCTGCGCTGGGAGCTCAAATTCTGAAACAGTCGGTGGCAGGGCGGGCGACTGTTGTATATGGATATCAAATCCCCGAACCGCGCGAAAATTTCTCTCTCCAGATTTCAGCGACTTGACCCGAAATCTTCACATTTTCCTAGGTGAACAGCGGCTCTCATGGGAAACTGGGTGTGGAATTGCTGTCCGGCGGGAATTGATGCGCCGGCCTTTGGCACAGGAGATTTGAAGACATGCGCGTTTCAACACTCAAACTCTCAGCCGCCGCACTTCTGGCGGCGACAACCCTTCTGGCCGCTCCGGCGGCGATGGCGGTGGATCTGGATGTGGCGCTGCTGGCCAAGGGCGGCGGCGGTGGCGGCAAGCCCGGTGGCGGAAGTGGCGGTGGCGGCGGTGGCGGTGGCGGCGGAACGCCCACATCGACCTACTACGGCTGGATGGCCGCCGACGTCGATGATATGTGGGCCCTTGGCTTTACCGGCGCTGGCTCGACCATTACGGTTGTTGACGATTTCTCCTCGGGCGATGTTTTCGAGGGCCGTCTCAATCTGAACGACGTGACCCTCAAGCACCACGGCGACTATACATCCGAAATTGCCGGGATGATTGCGCCCGGTGCCAAGGTGGTCCAGCGCGATTGGTCTTCCGGTGGCCCGGTCCGGTTCGACAGCTCGGTCTTCAACGTCGTCAACGCCAGCTACAGCCTTCAGACGACTGCGGGCCTTAATGTCGACAGCCTGCTGTTCTCCAGGCGCGACCAATCGCTGATCGATGGGGCGTGGAATGGCACCGCATTCATGGCCAAGTCTGCGGGCAACGATTGGGGGGTGGGTGTCGGCGATCCGTTCCTGATTGGCGGCGTAAACTATCAGGATTACCTCGGCCTTGCCTTGATCGGCGCGCCGGGCGCGATCTTTGTCGGCGCCCTGCAAGACAATGGCTCAGAAGGGGCAAAGGCCGCGATTGCCAGCTATTCGACCGTTGCAGGAGCGAACACGACGGTTCAGAGCCAGTTTCTGGTTGTCGGCGTCGACGCCGGAGGAACCTCTGGCGGCGAGTTCGCCAACTACGGCGCAGACTGTGGAACCGTGGCTACGGGCCATTGCCTCTACGGAACGTCCTTCGCCGCGCCTGTCGTTGCGGGCTATGCCGCGATTGTGGGCAGCAAGTTCGGGACAAAGGATGCCGCGAATGTGGCCAGCCGGCTGCTGCTTACGGCGCGGACAGATACGGTGTTGGACTATAAAATCACGGTTCACGGGCAAGGCGAGGCGTGTCTGTCCTGCGCGCTGGCGCCTTTGCCTGGCGGCCTCAACTAGAAAATCCTCAATCCTGCCATCGCCGGGCCGCCCTCGTGCGGCCCGGTTTCGTTTTGGCCCCACCTTTGGGGGTGACAGTCCTGCCCAAATCCCGTTCAACTGAGGCCATCCCACCCGGAGGCCCCCTTGGCATTCACCCTGCGCCAGCTTCAGTTCTTCGTCGCCGCCGCCGAGCAGGGCTCGGTCTCGGGCGCGGCGCGAATGCTGTCGATCTCGCAATCCTCGGTGACCGAGGCGATCCGCGCGCTCGAGGA
>JAHEBR010000122.1 GCA_024642185.1 Marivivens sp.
ACCGGATGCTGGCCATGGCGGATATCGTCAAGCTGTCGGACGAAGACCTGCGCTGGCTTTTGGGCGATGTGAGCATCGCAGAGGGCGCGCGGCAGGTTCTGGCGAAGGGGACACGGGTTGTCCTCATCACCGAAGGTTCCAAGGGGGCGCACGGGTTCATGGCGGGCGTCGAGGTTTTCGAACCCGCCCGCAAGGTCGCGGTGGTCGACACAGTGGGCGCGGGCGATACGTTCAACGCGGGCGTTCTCGCCTCGCTCTGGCGGCAGGGCTGCCTGAGCAAGACCGGCATCGAGACCCTGAGCGAAGCCGCGCTGCGCCATGCTTTGGACCTCGGCGCGCAGGCCGCCGCCGTCACCGTCAGCCGCGCGGGCGCCAACCCGCCTTGGGAGAGAGAGCTATGAGAGCCCTGATCCAGCGTATCAGTGAAGCGAGTGTATCTGTGGATGGAGAGGCCATCGGGCGTTCCGGCCCCGGCCTTCTGATCCTCGTCTGCGCCATGCAGGGCGATACCGAAGACAAGCCCGCGCAACTGGCCGCCAAGATATCCAAGCTGCGGATATTCAAGGACGAGGCGGGCAAGATGAACCGCTCGATCGTCGATATCGGCGGCTCGGCGCTCGTGGTCAGCCAGTTCACCCTCGCCGCCGACACCTCGCGCGGCAACCGCCCCGGATTTTCCGCCGCTGCGGCGCCCGCGGATGGGGAACGGCTGTATGAAGCGTTTGCGGGGGAGATGGGCAAGCTGGGGATCGCGACAGAGACTGGCCGGTTTGGTGCGGATATGGCTGTGAGCCTTGTGAATGACGGTCCGGTGACGATCTGGGTGGAGGTTTAGGGGCGGTCAAGTCGCACGCCGCGGACCTGACCTTCCATCAGAGGGCTAGATTGACCTTTCGCGGGAAACTACCTAGTCAATTTTTGACGCGGCAACCAAAAGCGGTCCTGCGACCCTTTCGCCTGAGGGTGGCATCGAATTCCGAGGCGGCTTTGTCCCTTGAAGGTTAACGAAGACAGAATTTCCCAAAGTCGAGCATGAACTGTTTGAATACCCGCCACCTAGCCATCACCGTCGCTTGCCTCACGCGCAAGCGACCGATCATGTTGCAGGCCTTGGTCGAGAGCTGGGCAACGTTGAAGTTGCCCGAAGGGGCTTCTGTGGGATTTCTGGTGGTCGAGAACGACGAGATCCCTCATTCACTTGAGATCATCGGGGCCATTCGTTCGCGGTTTCCTAGACTTGCCCTTCACCACATTCTGGAACCGCGGCCCGGGATTCCGGTCGCCAGAAACCGCGCATTGGACTATGGTATCGATTTGGGCAGCGATCTGCTGTGCTTCGTCGACGACGACGAAGAGGTTGCCGCAGACTGGCTCTGTGAGCTCGTTTCGATGTATCGCATGACTGGTGCGATTGCGATTGGGGGGCCGATCGTACCAAAAGAACCGGAACAGCTGCTTGATGCCAAAGCCGCTCGCATCTTCTCGGGTGTCAAGGCACAAGCGGAAGAGCGAAACAGACGGGTCGCGAAACGTACTGAAGCCGACAATTTCCGTCATGTGACAGTTGCGACGAACAATTGCCTCTATGATCTGAGTATAGTTGGTCGCGGCAGCCTTCGATTTGACGAGTCGATGGTCTGGACCGGAGGAACGGACGCAAAGCTCAGCGCGGAAATCGCGGCTGCGGGCCATCGCATCGGTTGGGCGCCATCTGCGATCGTATTTGAGACCCAGCCAGAGGCTCGTCTTACCGGCACCTATATCATCAAAACAACTCGCGATCGTGTCGCTGTCTATATTGAGCGCAAGCTTCGCGAGAACCGATCATATCATATCGTGATCGTAGCAATCCTAATCATTCGCCTCGCTGTTTATGCACTTCTCCTTCCCGCGAGCCTTGTCAGCAGCAAAGCCCAGTTCAAGAACTTACACAACTCCGGTTGGATTCTTGCCATTTTGCATACTGTCCTTGGAAGGAAATCCACGCGCTACAGGAACGTCACAGGATACTAGCGAAAAGGGCATGGGATTGATTTCCATGTCCTTTTTCGGGCTCGTTCGCCAAACTCAATTGCTTCCGCTTCTAGTCAGGAATATCCGAAGTCAAATACTCGAGGAACAGTTGCGCGACCGCAGAGGCAAAACTTTCTTGAACAGACGAAATTGGTCAGGCTCTTCCGATCGCCCGATCGCCTGCGTGAACAACCCCCCAAGGCAGATTTGAGATGTATCACACACGATCCTATTCGTTCGGAAGCGACCTCTTGCTCGAGCTATGACCTGTAGCTTGCAGGAGGCTATCTTCAAGCGCCCTGAGATCGTCGCGCATACGGGTGTCTTTCGTCACGATACCCGCGAGCCTATACGCCTTTAGCCTGAACGGCCCCGGAACTGCCTCTTTCAAAAGCCTCTCTCGGGAACCTGTTTTATCATATACATTGCGCCACCTGGCATATTTGTCTGATTGAGCGGGCATTCGACCCTGGTCAAACTGGAGTGCGTTTGAAATCTGCACGACAGACTCATAAAATTCATCGGCGGAGCGGACAGGATAGTGGAATATCTCTACTCCTAGATCTTCTTGTTGAACCTTCTCCGAAAACGTTGCGGTGTGTGCCCCTTTGTCAACCTCCAAGAGACCACCGGAATGGACAAGGACCTTTCTCGGTAATCTATAGCAAAAATGGGGATGCAATTTTGGGAATCCCTTCAGCAATCCCCTGGAATTTGGCCCGCCAGCAACTCTTGACCGCCAGACCAACGAATTCTCCCAACCAACTCCATGCATCTCATTTGTGGAAGCAAATAGATTTGTCCTGCGGCAAGAAATCATTGGTGATCTTGCCGTCGCTAGAAGCTCTTTGAGGCTCCCGGGGCGGCCGTTTGGTTTGTTTGGTGGCCGCCAGAATTCGTCGGCATCATTGTTCAAAAGCCATGCGGGTCCAAACCTTTCAATCGCAAAGCCAATCATGCGATTGACCCATTGTTTTTGAAGGAATTTATCGGACGGCTCATGAAACAGAGTAAGGATCCCTCGCCTGGCATACTCCTCTAATATCTCGGTGGTTCCATCAGAGGATTGGTTGTCCGTCGCAATGATATGGTTCACACCTCTAGATAGGTGGAACTCTATATTTTGCCGGACAATGTCCGCCTCATTGCGGACCAAAAGTGTCATGATGAGCGGCCCGGGGCGGCCTTCTCCATTGGTCTTGATCGGTTCAGTCATATCCGATGGATACCTTTCGGTCTAAAGCCATCCCCAGAATTCGTCAGCCCGAGCATATAGGCACATAGCCAACCGATCGAGAGCCACATCTCGGTCCCCTGCAATCGTGGTGGCTTGCTGTCTTTCAGTCCAAAGCACATGCCCTCGTCGGCCCCCCAATGGGCGATCGTCTTTTGAAGCCAAAAGCGTGCCACAGCCTCTATTTCCTTTTTCCTGTAATCGGTTTGTTTGCCGCAAAAATACAGCGGATGTATTATGTCGAGAACATTGCACGCCGTGGCGCTCTCATCAGATAGATGACGAGGATCATGCGCGTGCGCAAGCACAGTGTCGATGACCCTTTCTGGCCGCTCGACAGCCCATCCGTATTGCGCGTGAGCGCCCCTTGTCAGCCGATAGAACCCATTCGTCGGCTGCAGGAAATCACCTTTCGGAAAGTCGTGCCCCCAAAGAGCGCTGGCGGAGTCCACGTTGTCTTCTAACCAGCGACGAAGGTCCGCGAGATCGCGGACAAGACCGTGATGGCGCTCGTTAAAATAGCATGCGGTCGCAAAATGGTCGATCCAAGCCCCACATTGCCACGCCTTTTCGCCCCAAGGCAAAGACGAAAGCTTTTGCACAAGTCGCTCCGACGAGAAATCTTGCACGACGGCAATTGGATACTTCAGACGAGCCCCGAGCGTTTCCAAAGCATATCCTGTCGACATTGCGGCGTAGCTAGCCGAACGAAACTCGAGATCGACCGCTCTTTCCGAATCCGCGACAAAGCCTTCTTCGTTGAAGGGGCCGGGAACCAGACCGGTCGTAGGATCCTGCCAACTCTGTAGAGTTTCAATAAGCTCGACCCCTGAAAAACCCGGCACCGCGCAGTCGGCCATCGCCGCGAGTTCAGTTGCATCCGCAAGGGCTCGGGTCGTTGGTTTGGCTCCCGGATAGTCCAGCATTCCATCTTTGCTCAGCGATCGGGCGAGAATGGCAGGCATTTGTTCGCAGACGGCTCGACTAAAACCTCTCCATCCGAAATCGCGATTGTCCCGATCCACGAATCTACCGTATTTTCTAGACTTGATCGGCCTAGCCGGATTCCCTGCTACAATCGTAAATTCACTGACGTCTTTGGTAACAACAGCCCCCGCTGCAACGATAGCATGTGCACCTATGCGTACTCCGTCGAGTACGACCGCATTCGCGCCGATCCAGCAGTCTTCTCCTATTTCGATCCCATCGTAGCTTAGTCCCTGTTTCCAAATGGGAACGTCGAGGCGGTCAGAGTTGTGGTTGAACCCGAGTATCTGGGCCCCTGTCGCGACCCGCGTGTCGTTGCCTATTACAACATTCCCTCGGACAACGCTGAAGGGGTTGAGCGTGCAATTGTTGCCAATTTCCACTTTTATGCCAACTTGCACCCCGCCCCCGACCGACGTGCGCGCACCGATCTTGATCTGTCCAACTAGAACTGAGTCCCGAGAGACGTAAGAGGTCTTGTCGAGGGTAATATCGCCAGAACGACGCAGCGAAGCGTGGAAATGCCTTTGTTCGGCTCGTTCAGTGACGCTGGCATTCTTTGCAAACTTCCAGGGCTCCAACGAAAACCGATCTGCTTGGGTCGCCTCACCCCTGGGATGACCCCCAAGCCATGCAATAACAACATTTCGGAAGCTGGGTCTTCGGGTCATCGAACATCTCTTGGTTTTGGCATCAAAGCGGGAGGCATTGGAGCCTGCGGATCTTTTCAAGACAAGCCCAGACTTGGCGAGACAGTCAACGTCGCTCCAAGCCCCATCGGGTTCAAAGCCTCGGTTGGCAAGCATAGGTCATACCGATCAATGTGCATAGCAAGAGCCTGTGGTTTGCGCCAATTTTTCGAACCCTCCTCACTGATCCGACGCAGCCAATCATGCCTCAAAGCCGCCCTTTGATCGCGATGATGGGGTTACAGCGGCAGTACTCTCTCGGGGGCACAGCGCGGGCTAGCTGCCAAGCGCCCATCCGAGTGTTCAAAATTCGTCGGCGCAGGCAGCCAGACCGAATGACACGCCATGCTTCATCTAGCTGGCAGCCATTATGCGCGCGCCCTTGGACTACCGCTCTCTTTTCGATAGCCTGCTTCCAAACTGGAGCCGTCCATCCGTACGGCATCAACATCACGCTGTGTGGCGAATGCGAGGGCGATGTGCCGATTTTCACAAACAGGGGAAGGGCTTGTCTGTTCGTCCATATCCCCAAAACCGGTGGATCGACTGTCGAGTCGGCCCTCACCAAGGCTGGTTGGACCAAACATCTTTCAATCAACGGCGTTGCCCCAGAAAAACTTTCTTTTCTTCGCGCGACACCGCAGCATTTTCATGCAGAACTACTCGATCAATTCGTGAACTACGACCGTCTTGACGAAATCGTAATGATCGTTCGTGACCCTGTTAGCCGAATGAAATCAGAATTCTATTGGCAGGAACAGTGGCGTCAGACCAAGCTCGTAGCCGGCTCCTGGATCACGGAAATGTTCGATACTCTTGAGGAAGATGCATTCGCCTTCGACAACCATCTTAGGCCACAGGCAGAATTCCAGCCGGAAACTGGCAATGTAAAAGTCTTCAAGCTTGAGGATAACGGGATTTCAAAGGCCATTGAGACGATAAAATCTCTCGCTCCTCAGCGTCCCTCAGCTCTCTCCAACCTAAAGAATACGAAAACAGTTGGGAAAGAAAAATCCTCCAAATACAGAGACGAGGTTGAACTGGCCTTCGCCGAACACGCGGTGAAGATCCGAGAGTTTTATCGGCGCGACTGCGAGCTATTTGGCTACTCAACATGAAAAGAAACCTACGGATTGGAGTTTGCTTTTTCGGCATCACTCGCTCGCTGAAATTCACGCACCCGTCGATTGAAGAAAACATATTGACCCCTGCTCGTGAATTCGGTGACGTAAAGGTTTACGCCCATTTCTTCGACCAACAGCAAATTCACAATCCGAGAACGAATGAATTCGGATCCCTCGACAGCGAAGAATACAAGTTGCTATCCACGGATGGGCTGATCTTGGAGAAACCGGATGCTTGCTTGAAAAACTATGGATTTGATCACCTCAAATCATTCGGTGATGCGTGGAACGACAACTTTATTTCCCTGCGAAATCTCGTTCACCAACTACATTCGTTAAACGA
>JAHEBR010000123.1 GCA_024642185.1 Marivivens sp.
AACCGCGTCGACAACGTCTATGGCGACAGGCACCTGATCTGCACCTGCCCGCCGCTCGAGGATTATATAGAAGCGGCCGAATAGGCAGGCCGCAGCGCCAAAAAGATCGGGGGGCCACTGGCCCCCCGTTTCGTTTCCGGCGATGGCGCAGGGATCAGCCCGGCGACAGGCCCCTGAGCCGCTCGGACCGGCGCCGCAGAAGCTCGACCGTGGTCAGAAGCATGATCGAGATCACCACAAGGATCGTCGCCGCCGCAAGGATGGTGGGCGAGATTTGCTCGCGCAGGCCGGTGAACATCTGCCACGGCAGGGTCTGCTGCCGCGCCGAGCCCACGAACAAGACGACAACCACCTCGTCAAACGAGGTGATAAACGCGAAGAGGCCACCCGAGATCACGCCCGGAAGGATCAGCGGCATCTGCACGCGGAAGAAGGTCGTCACCGGATTGGCGCCCATATTGGCGGCGGCACGGGTCAGCGAATTGTCAAAGCCGACAAGCGTCGCCGTCACCGTGATGATCACGAACGGCACGCCCAGAACCGCGTGCGCAAGGATCACTTTGACATAGCCCACGAAGGTCTGGCTCAGGCCAAGGTTGGTTTCGATCCAATTGCCCAACGGCGCGTAGAAGAAGAACATCCCCGTTGCCGAAATGATGAGCGGCACGATCATCGGCGAGATCAGGATCGCCATGATCGCCCGCCGCGCGGGGACGTGGCTCTGGCTCAGGCCGATCGCCGCCAGCGTGCCAAAGCTCACCGAGATCACCGTCGCAATCGGCGCGATGATCAGCGAGTTTTTCAGCGGGATCATCCATTCCTCGGTGGTGAGGAAGTCGCGGTAGTGCTTGAGCGAATAGCCCGCCGCCTCGAAATTCAGCATCTCGGGGGTGAAGGTGAAGAAATCCTGCGCGTTAAAGCTCAGCCACATGACCGGCATCAGGGGCGCGATCAGGAAAAAGAAGATCAGCCCGCAGATCAGCATGAACGAGTTGTGCCAAAGCGTCTGACCGGCGGTGTAATAGACCGGAACGTTCTTGCGGTATTCGCCGCGATCCAGCCAATAGATGAACCAGCTGAGCACCGCGCCAATGATCACCCCCGAAACGACACCGCCGGCGCTGCCGGTCATCAGTCCGGCAAGGCCGAGGATGACGATGGTGCCGAGGCGGCTCTGGGTCCGGCCAAAGGGCAGTTTGTCGATGGCGAAGGCGATGATCGCGCCAAGGATGGCGCCAATCACAAATCCGGTCCACGGCTCGCCATAGGCATTGCCAACGACAAAGCCGAACAGCGCCGCCAAAAGCGCCGAGAGGGGCGCGGTAAAGGTGGCGAAGGGCGGGCGGAAGCCTTGCGGTTTTACATCAGCCATCTTCTCAGCCCCCCAGCTTCACGTTGTCGATGCCCACGATCCGGTCGTAGAGCCAGTAGAGCAGCATGACGACTGCGAGAAGGATCGTCCCCAACGCGGCCGCAAGGCCCCAGTTGAGCGAGGACGAGATGTGATAGGCGATCCGGTTCGAGATGAAGACACCATCGGTGCCGCCGACGATCTCGGGCGTGATGTAATAGCCGATGGCAAGGATGAAAACGAGGATCGAGCCCGCGCCAATCCCCGGAACCGACTGCGGGAAATAGACCCGCCAGAAGGCGGTCCAGTTGGTCGCGCCAAGGCTCTTGGCGGCGCGCAGATAGGTGGGCGGGATCGTCTTCATCACCGAATAGAGCGGCAGGATCATGAACGGCAAAAGGATATGCGTCATGGCGATGATCGTGCCGGTGGAGTTGTTCATCATGATGAGCCGGCTGTCGTCGGCCACAAAGCCAAGCCAGACGAGAATATCGTTGATCACACCCTGCTGTTGCAGCAGCACCTTCCACGCCGAGGTTCGCACCAGAAGCGATGTCCAGAAGGGCAGGAGAACGAGGATCATCAACACGTTGGCCGACCGCATCGGCAGATTGGCCAGAAGCCACGCCACCGGATAGCCGAGCACGATACAGCTGACCGTGATGACCATCGACATGATCAGCGTGCGCTTGAAGAGCTTGAGATAAAGCCGCTCGTTGTCGGGGCGCTGCTCGATCCCGTCTGGCGTCAGCTTCATATCAACCGCGTTGAGGAAATAGCCCGAGGTGTATTGCGAGCCGAAAACCTTCAGAAGCGCCCATGTCTCGGGGGCCACCCACTTGTCGTCGATATCCTCGAAATAGGCGCGGAACTCGGTTGCCGGCATATCGGCGATATTGGCCACGGCGGCCTGCAACTCGGCCGCACCGCTGCCGCCATAGGCGGCCACGGCGCTTTGCGTTGCCGGATCGGCCAAATCAAGCGCCAAGGCGGCATAGACCCCGGCCCAAGGCTTCTTGGTCGACACGTCCTTTTCGTCGACAATGGCGGTGAACAAGGCCCAGTCGGCATAGGCACGGGCGGCCCAAGGCAGGAGCGCTGCGGCTTCGCCCGACAGGGTAAAGCCGAGATCGCCGGACGCTTCGAGCGAGGTGAGGTCGGTCAGAAGGCCAAGGCGGTCATTCAGGAGGTCTTCGCCCCCTTCGCCTTGCATCAACTCATGCCAGAACGGCCCTTTGACCATCCCGCTATCGGCATCCTTGAAGAAATCCTCGAAATCCTCGCCCACGGTCTCAAGCTTGCGGCCCGAGGTGCGGAACAGCGAGGAAATGCCGGATTTTTCGTAATTCAGGCGGGAGCCGAGGCGCGTATGCGCCTTCGCTTCGACCGCGCGATACATATCAAGATAGAGCACCCGGAACAGCATCTCGTCCATGCTGGCTTCTTGCGCCGTAGTATCGCCGACGATTGCGACAGTCTGCGGCAGGGTGTTGGAAACGATCTGGTTTTCGACCGACCGGAACAGCATCGACGCGATCGGAATGATGAATGTAATGATCACAAAGGCCAGAAGCGGCGCAATCAGCAGCAGCGCACGGGTCTTCTGGCGGCGCAGGGCGCGGGCAAGGCTCGTTTTCAGCGGAACCCCGTCGGCCGAAAGCATGGGCCCGGTTTGGGTCGTCTCGCTCATTGTCTCTCCCCGCGTGGTCGTCTGTGAAGGCAGGGAAGGGCCGCGCGGCCCTTCCCCTTGTCTTTCAAGCGATTAGTTCGCCAGCCAAGCCTGGAACTTCGCGTCGATATCGTCGCGATAGTCAGCCCAGAACTCGTATTGCGTCACGAAGACGTTCTGCGAGTTGGCCGGGTCGGTCGGCATATGCGGCGCCATCGGAATGCCCAGATCGGCATGGTTGCCGACAAGCGGGGCAGAAGAGGCACGGGCCGGGCCGTAGGAGATATAGGCCGCCTGATCCGCCAGACGCTGAGTGTCGGTGGCAAAGTTCAGGAAGTCCATCACGCGGGCCAGACGATCCTCGGGAAGACCAGCCGGAACGATCCAGCCGTCAAAGTCGAGCATCTGCGCATCCCAGAGCATACCGATCGGCTGGTTCTGCTCGGCAATCGCTGCAAACAGGCGGCCGTTATAGGTCGAACCCATGACGATCTCGCCGTCAGCCAGAAGCTGCGGGGTTTCGGCAGCAGCCGACCACCAGATCACGTCGTCCTTGATGGTGCCAAGCTTGGCAAGGGCGCGGTCCTGACCTTCGGGGGTTGCCAGAACGTCATAGATCTCGTCCTTCGGAACGCCGTCGCACAGAAGCGCCCATTCCACGTTGGCCAAGGGGCGCTTGTTGAGCGCGCGCTTGCCCGGATAGGCGTCGGTGTCGAACAGAGCACAGATCGAGGTCGGCGGGGTGGCGCCAACCATGTCGAGGCGATAGCCGACGGTGGTCGAGAACACGATCTGCGGAATGAAGCAGTCCGAAACGATCGAATCGCCGAAGTCGTCGGAAGCCGAGGTGCCATCCGGAGCGGCTGCGAGCATCGTGTCGTGGTCGATCTCCATCGCCAGACCCTCGTCGCAAAGGCGGATCGAGTCAGCGCCTTCCACGTCCACGAGATCCCAGGTGATGTTGCCGGCTTCGTTCATCGCGCGGAGCTTGGCCACGGCTTCCGCCGAGCTTTCGTCCCAGATGATGGTGATGTCGGGGTTCGCAGCAGTGTAGGGGTCGGAATAGGCCTTGGTCTGGCTGGCCTGATAGGCGCCGCCCCAGCTCACGAGCGTCATGCTCTCGGCAAAGGCAGAGCCCGAAGTGATGACGAGCGCGCTCGTCGCAAGCAGGGCTTTGGTCAGTTTCATTTCAGTCTCCCGTCCCCGTGTTATCTTTCAGGAAGCTCAGGACACGGGGGTTTCCTGATGTTTCCAGTTTTGGCGGGCTGGTCGACTAGGCGTCCAGCGCGCGGCAATCCTCGGCAAGCCAGCCGATCTCGATCTCGGAGCCGGGCGTGAGCCGGACCGCATCGGGCGCGTTGCGTGTCTTGACGATGAAATCGTCGTTCCCGGCAACCTTGAGCCGGAAGCGGAAAATATCGCCCATATAGATGAACTCGGCCACCTCGGCCTTGAGCGTATGCGCGCCTTTTTGCAGGCGGGATTTGTTAAACTCGACCCGCTCGGGGCGGATCGACACTTTGGTGCGCTCGCCGGCCTTGGTCACGTTAACAGGGACCGCGTCGATCTCTTCGCCGCTGTCGAGTTTGACCACGCATTTGTCGCCGTCGATCGATTTCACAACACCGGTCAACGTATTGTTTTCGCCAATGAATTGGGCAACGAAGCTATTTTGCGGCCGCTCGTAAAGCTCATCAGGCGGGGCAAGCTGCTGGATGCGTCCGTCGTTGAATACAGCGACACGATCCGACATGGTCAGCGCCTCGGTCTGGTCGTGCGTCACATAGACGGTCGTGATCCCCAACTCGTGGGCAAGGCGGGTGATTTCAAACTGCATATGCTCGCGCAGCTGCTTGTCGAGCGCGCCCAAAGGCTCGTCCATCAAGACAAGCTCGGGCTGGAACACCAGCGCGCGCGCCAGAGCGACCCGCTGCTGCTGGCCGCCCGAAAGCTGCGCCGGACGGCGGCCGCCGAACGATCCCATCTGCACCATATCAAGCGCGCGTTTGACCTTCTCCTCGCGCTCCGACTTGCCCATCTTGCGCACTTCGAGCGGGAAGGAGAGGTTTTCGGCCACGGTCATATGCGGGAAGAGCGCATAGTTCTGAAACACCATGCCGATCCCGCGCTTGTGGGGCGGGATGTTGTTGATCGGCTGGCCGTCGAGCATGATCTCGCCATGCGTGGCGGTCTCGAAACCGGCCAGCATCATCAGGCAAGTTGTCTTGCCCGAGCCTGACGGCCCGAGCATCGTCAGAAACTCGCCCTTCGGCATCGACAGGTTGAGATCTTTCACGACAAGCACTTCGCCGTCGTAGCTTTTCTGGACGTGTTGGAATTCCACGAAGGCGTTTCCGCCGGAACTTTTGGCCACAGTCCCCCCCTTTTTTGTGTGGCGGCATCTCGGGCAGGCAGAACCCGGCGCGCGCATCGAAAACATTAAAGGTCGTCCGCCTCCTGCGTGCAACCCGCTTTTTCCGGTCGTTTTCCCTTTATTTGACGTTAGGGAAGCCGGATGTCCCTGTTAGCGCACTCATCGGGTCAGGTTCTTCATGTGCCATGCAAGGGCCTGATTGCTGGATAGGGCAGGGCGCTGCAATCTTGAGGCGACTTCGCTGATGGCATCATAGGTTCGAAGGTTCGTGCAGCTCATAAACACGCCCTCGATTCCCTTGTCCGAGCCGACCTTGCAGGCCGCTTCAACAACCGATTTGTGCGAGATGCGCACCACCCGCTCTTCCACCGCTTCGTCGAAAGTGGCCACAGCGGCAAACTCGATTCCTTCGGCCGCGAAAGCTTCGATCAGGGGCAGGTTCACCTCTTCGATATAGGGCGACAGAAGTGCCAGCCGCGAAATGCCCTTGGCGCGGCAGGCAGCCACAGCGGCGGTCAGCGGATTGGTGACGGCCCTGGCCTTGCATCCCGCCTTCACGAGCCGCTCCACCTCGGCAGGCCCGATCACCGCCGAGCCGGAGGTGCAGCCATAGCCCACCACCGCATAGTCGCGCGGCCCCGGCAGAAGCGATGCCGCACGGGTCAGCTCATCGGCCATGTCCGAGAGCGTGTGGGTCGTGACCTCAAGTCCGCTCGGCACGCGGCTGATGTAAAGGGGGCTCGGGCGATCCGCGAAATAGCGGCCAAACTCCGGCTCGATGGTCTCGTCCGTCTGCAAGACGATCAGGCCCAAGGGCGGGGCGTTCGGATCGTCGGTATCAACCTCATAAGGCAGGCGCATCGCTCAGATCTCCGGTATCGCGGCGGGGGCGGGCGTGGTCAGCCACTCGGCCCCGTGCTCTGTCACAAGAATATTCTCTTCGTGCACGAGTATCCGCTCGCCCACGGAAATCCCCGGCTCCAGCGTCA
>JAHEBR010000124.1 GCA_024642185.1 Marivivens sp.
TCCAGTCTTGCACCTGCGCACAATGCACCTGCGCCTTCACACAGCGCCGCGCATTGCCGCAGGGCGAGCCCCCGCCTATCTTCTTTGCAAAGGAGAGCCCCATGTCCCTGCGCCCCACCCTCGAAGCCCGCCGCGCCACCCCGACGATGGAGGGCGCCGGCGTCCGCCTGCACCGCGCCTTCGGGTTTCAGGATCCGACCGAGCTTGATCCCTTCCTCCTGTTCGACGATTTCCGCGGCGACCGGCCCGACGATTACATGCGCGGCTTCCCCTGGCACCCCCATCGCGGCATCGAAACGATCACCTATGTGTTGGCCGGCACGGTCGATCACGGCGACAGCCTTGGCAACGAGGGCACGCTGGGCGCGGGCGATGTGCAGTGGATGACGGCGGGTTCAGGCATCCTCCATCAGGAAATGCCGAAGGGGAATATTGTCGGCCAGATGCACGGGTTTCAGCTTTGGGCCAACCTGCCCTCGAGCCTCAAGATGACCGCACCGCGCTATCAGGACGTGAAATCCGCCGATATCCCGGTGATCATCGACGACGATGGCACCAAGGTGAAGGTCGTCGTCGGCGAGTTCTGGGGCAAGCGCGGGCCGGTCGACGGCATCGCCGCCGATCCGCAGTATCTGGATATTTCCGTGCCGCCCGGCGTCACCAAGACCATCAAGATCGACACCTACCGCCGCGCCTTTGCCTATGTCTTTTCGGGCGCGGGCCAGTTTGTCGATGCCTCGAAGCCGCAGGGCGTGCTTCTTGAAAAAGAGGTCATGGGCGAAGAGGTCAATATCCGCGATATGTCGGGCAACCGGACGCTGATCCGTTTCGGCACCGGCGACGAGATCAAGGTTCAGGCCGGCCCCGAGGGGATCCGGTTCCTCCTGATCTCGGGCGCGCCGCTCGAAGAGCCTGTCGCCTGGCACGGGCCGATCGTGATGAACACCAAGGACGAGATTCAGCAGGCGATCCGCGATCTGCGCAACGGCACCTTCATCAAACCCGCGCACTGATCAGCGGGGATCAGCGGGCGACCGCCTTGCCGACAAGATCCCAGTAGATCGCCTCGACCTCTTCCAGAGGCAGGCGGCCTTCCTGCCGATACCATGTGAAAAAGCCGGTCAGCATGCCGATGATCGCGCGGGTCGCCACCCGCGCGTCCTGCATCGCGAAGGCACCCTCCGCCTCGCCCTGCCGCAGGATCGCCTCGAGCCGGTCCTCATAGGCGCGGCGCAGTTTCTCGATGGCGGCGAAATTCTCAGGCTCGAGGTTGCGCAGCTCCATATAGGCGACAAACACCGCATCGGCCCTCGGCAGATGATAGCGGATGTGAAAGCTGACAAAGGCGCGAAGCCGGCTATTGGCGTCCGACTTGGGATCGGCCTTGTCGAAGCTTTCGATCACATCGACCAGATGATCGTGCATCAGATCGTAGAGAAGGGTCTGCTTGTCGGGGGTGTAGTTGTAAAGTGCCCCCGCCTGCACGCCCACCTCGGCCGCCAACTGCCGCATCGACACCGCCGCATAGCCGTGGCGGGCAATGAGCCTGAGCGCCGCCTCGCGGACCTTGGGGCCGGTGATATCGGAATGAGAGCCTTGTTTGCGCGCCATGGGGCCATCTAACTGAACATCTGTTCATTTGAAAAGCCCCGCCGAAATGTCTTGCGCCCGCTTGCCCCCGCCAAAGCCTCGCTTGTATGGTCGCGCAACCCTTGCCAAAGCCCCTTTTAAAATGCGCCGCCTGTTGATCCTCGCCTGCTTGGCCCTCGCCGCCTGCCTTCCGGCCCTACCGGGACGGCTGAGCGAGAGTTTTTCAAGCGATTACCCGCGCCTTCTGAACCAGTCGGAGCTTGAGGCGCTTTGGGCCGGACCGGCCGAAACCCGGATCGCCGCACCCGACCTTTCCGACGGAATGGCCTCACGCCTCGCGGCACTGGAAGCCCGCGCCGCGCGCTTACGCGCCTACAGCTTCGACAACAGCGCGTTGCAGTAGAGCGGCCGACACGATAACAGCCTCAGTGAACAAAAAAGACGGACCCAATATGTCTCAGCCTCTTCGCCTTGGTATCGCCGGTCTCGGCACGGTCGGCATCGGTGTGGTCAAGATCATCCGCAATCATGCGGAGCTTTTGGCCCAACGCACCGGACGGCCCATCGTGATTACCGCCGTCTCGGCCCGCTCCAAGGGCAAGGACCGGGGCGTGCCGCTGGACGATTATGCTTGGGAAGACGATCCGGTGGCGCTGGCCCGCCGCGAGGACGTGGATGTTTTCGTCGAGCTGATGGGCGGCTCCGAAGGCCCCGCCAAAGACGCGACCGAAGCCGCCATCGCCGCGGGCAAGGACGTCGTGACCGCCAACAAGGCGCTTCTGGCGCATCACGGTCAGGCGCTGGCCCTTGCCGCCGAAGCCGCGGGCCATGTGATCCGGTTCGAGGCCGCTGTCGCCGGTGGAATTCCGGTCATCAAGGCGCTGACCGAAGGCCTCGCCGCCAACGAGATCGGCCGTGTCATGGGCGTGATGAACGGCACCTGCAACTATATCCTGACGCGGATGGAAAACGCAGGGCTGACCTATGAAGAAGCCTTCAGCGAGGCCGACGGCCTCGGCTATCTCGAAGCCGATCCCAACCTCGACGTGGGCGGGATCGACGCGGGCCACAAGCTTTCGCTTCTGGCCGCCATCGCCTTTGGCACGCAGGTCGATTTCCCCTCGGTCGAGCTTGAGGGCATCGGCGCGATTACCATCGACGATATCCATCAGGCCGCCGACATGGGCTATAAGATCAAGCTCCTCGGCGTGGCACAGATGACGGGCCGCGGCCTCGAGCAGCGGATGTCGCCCTGCCTTGTCCCCGACACCTCGCCCTTGGGCCAGCTTCAGGGTGGCACCAATATGGTCGTTCTCGAAGGCGATGCCGTGGGCCAGATCGTCCTGCGCGGCGCCGGTGCGGGCGAAGGCCCGACCGCAAGCGCCGTGATGGGCGATGTGATGGACATTGCCCGCGGCACCCGCCTGCCGACCTTCGGCCAGCCGGCAACAACACTGCGCAAGGCCCGCGCCGCGCGGGCGGCGATCCCGGCGCCCTATTACCTGCGGCTCCAGCTTCAGGACAAACCGGGCGCGCTGGCCAAGGTCGCCCGTGTTCTGGGCGAGGCCGGCATCTCGATCGACCGGATGCGCCAGTATGGCCATCAGGATACGACCGCGCCTGTGCTGATCGTGACCCACAAGACGACCCGCTCGTCGCTCGACGAAGCGCTTTCGGGGATGGCGACGACCGGTGTGGTCGAGGGCGCGCCCGTGGCGATCCGCATCGAATCCGTCTGACCCTTGCGTTAGCGGTCACACACTTGCCCCCTGCCCCCGAGACGGGGTAGGCGGCCACCAAACTCTAGATAGGAGCCGTCCGATGGCCGAGAAAATCGATTTCAACGACCGGATGCTGTCTTTGGGCCTCGCGCGGGTCTCCGAGGCTGCCGCACTCGCCTCGGCCCGACTCATCGGCCGTGGCGACGAGAAGGCCGCCGATCAGGCGGCTGTGGACGCCATGCGCAAACAGCTCAACCTTCTCGATATCGCCGGTGTTGTCGTGATCGGCGAGGGCGAGCGCGACGAAGCGCCGATGCTCTATATCGGGGAAGAAGTCGGCACAGGCCACGGCCCCGCCGTGGATATCGCGCTCGATCCGCTCGAAGGCACGACGCTCACCGCCAAGGATATGCCCAACGCGCTCGCCGTGATCGCCATGGGCCCGCGCGGCTCGATGCTGCACGCCCCCGACACCTATATGGAAAAGCTCGCCATCGGCCCCGGTTTTGCCCCCGGCACCGTGACGCTCGAGATGTCGCCCGCCGAGCGCGTCGCCGCTCTGGCCAAAGCCAAAGGCTGTGCCCCCGAGGATATCACCGTCTGCGTCCTCGAGCGCCCGCGCCACGAGGAAATGATCGCCGAGATCCGCTCGACCGGGGCCGCGATCCGCCTGATCACCGATGGCGATGTGGCAGGCGTCATGCATTGCGCCGAGCCCGACAAGACCGGCATCGACATGTATATGGGTTCCGGCGGTGCGCCCGAGGGGGTTCTCGCCGCCGCCGCGCTCAAATGCATGGGCGGGCAGATCCTCGGCAAGCTGCTCTTCCGCAACGAATACGAACGGGCCCGCGCCCACAAGGCCGGGATCACCGACCTCGACCGGATCTATACCCGCGACGACATGGTGACAGCCGATGTGATCTTTGCCGCCACCGGCGTCACCGACGGGAGCCTCCTGCCCGGCATCAAGCGCGAGCCCGGCTGGCTGACGGCCGAGACGATCCTGATGCGCTCGAAAACCGGTTCGGTCCGGCGGATGAACTATCGCCACCCCGTCGGCAAGTGATCCCGCGCCTGTGGCGAATCCCCGGCCACGGCCCTAGGATCGCCCCATGACGGACAACGCCACCCCCGCACAGGCCTATCTCGGCGTGTCGGCCTCGATCACGGGCCGCCCGTGGCGTGGCCCCACCGCCGCCGAGGACCGCGCCGCCGAGGCGCTTGTCCAGACAGCGCGCCTGCCGCTTCCCGTGGCCCGCGTTCTGGCCCATCGCGGCGTCGCACCGGACGAGGCCGAGGGCTTCCTCAGCCCTACCCTGCGCAGTCTCTTGCCCGATCCTTTGACCCTGCGTGACATGGGCAAGGCGGCCGAGCGCATCCTGAAGGCGGTGGCGGCGGGCGAACGTATCGCCATCTTCGCCGACTATGATGTGGACGGCGCCACTTCCGGCGCGCTCCTGCACCTTTGGCTGCGCGATATGGGGCGCGAGGCGACCCTCTATGTCCCCGACCGGATCGACGAGGGCTATGGCCCCAACGAGCCGGCGATGGAGATGCTGGCCAAGGATCACTCGTTGATCGTTTGCGTCGACTGCGGCACGCTTTCGCATGGCCCCATTGCCGCCGCCAGGGGCGCGGATGTGGTCGTGCTCGACCACCACCTCGGCGGAGAGACCCTTCCGCCGGCCCATTCCGTGGTCAACCCCAACCGGCAAGACGAGAGCGGCGATCTGGGCCATCTTTGCGCCGCGGGCGTCGTCTTTCTGGCCCTCGTCGAGGCCAACCGTCAGCTCCGCGCTGCGGGCAAGGCCGGACCCGACCTCATGAGCCTTCTCGATCTCGTGGCGCTGGGCACCGTGGCCGATGTGGCGCCCCTGATCGGCGTCAACCGCGCCTTTGTGCGGCAGGGCCTCGCCGTCATGGCGCGACGCGAGCGGATCGGCCTGCGCGCCCTTGCCGATGTGGCGCGGATGGATACCGCTCCGGCCGCCTATCACCTCGGCTTTCTCCTCGGTCCCCGCGTCAATGCCGGCGGGCGCATCGGCAAGGCAGACCTTGGCCTGCGCCTTCTGACGACCAGCGACCCGCATGAAGCCGGCGCCATCGCCGCGCAGCTTGACCGCCTCAACGACGAGCGGCGCGAATTGGAAAATCAGGTGCGTGAAGCCGCGCTCGCCCAAGCCGAAGACCGCGGCCTCGACGGCCCCTTGGTCTGGGCCGCCGGTGAAGGCTGGCATCCCGGCGTTGTCGGCATCGTCGCCTCGCGGCTGAAAGAGGCGACGAACCGCCCCGCGATCGTCATCGGCTTCGATGGCGACGAAGGGAAAGGCTCGGGCCGTTCTGTTTCGGGCGTGGATCTTGGTGCCTCGATCCAGCGACTTGCCGCCGAGGGGCTTCTCCTCAAGGGCGGTGGGCATAAGATGGCGGCGGGCCTGACGGTTGCCCGCGACAAGCTCGACGCTGCAATGGCGCGGCTCGGCGAGTTGCTTGCCCGACAAGGCGCCGGGGCCGGTGGCCCACGCGATCTGGGGCTTGATGGGCTTTTGATGCCCGGAGCGGCGAGCGTCGAACTGGTCGAAGACATCGACAAAGCCGGACCCTTCGGCGCCAGCGCCCCTGCCCCGCGCTTTGCTATCCCTGACGTGCAGATCCTCTTCGCCAAGGAAGTGGGCACCGGCCATGTGAAATTCACCGCAGGCGACGGCCTTGGCGCCAAGCTCGACGGCATCGCCTTCGGTGCGATGGACACGCCCATCGGCCCCGCCCTGATGGGCCGCTCCGGCAAACGCTATCACCTTGCGGGGCGGCTCGAGGTGAATGTCTGGCAGGGCCGCAAGAGCGTCCAACTGCGGCTCGAAGACATCGCCGAAGCCCTTGATCGGACACCCTGAAAAATTATTCACCGCGGGCGATTTTTTCCGCAGAATCCCCCTTGCCCTCGGCAAACGGTTTCCCTAAAAGCCCCTCACCACAGCGTGGCCCGTTCGTCTATCGGTTAGGACGTCAGGTTTTCAACCTGAAAAGAGGGGTTCGACTCCCCTACGGGCTGCCACT
>JAHEBR010000125.1 GCA_024642185.1 Marivivens sp.
GACAAACAGGCGCTTCTTCAAGTGGCCCGCGTTGTTCATCGCCTCGAAGGCCATGCCGCCGCTGAGCGCCCCATCGCCGATCACCGCAATCGCATCGCCCAAGCCGCCTTCGCACTGGCCGCCCAGATCGCGCGCGGCGGCAAAGCCCAGCGCGGCAGAGATCGAGGTCGAGGAATGGGCGGTGCCGAAAGGATCGTAGGGCGACTCGGATCGCTTGGTGAAACCCGAGAGGCCGCCCTCCTGGCGCAGGGTGCGGATACGGGCGCGGCGGCCGGTCAGGATCTTGTGGGGATAGCTTTGGTGGCTCACGTCCCAGATGATCTTGTCTTTGGGTGCATCAAAGACAGCGTGCAGCGCCACGGTCAGCTCGACCACGCCAAGCCCCGCCCCCAGATGCCCGCCGGTTTCCGAGACCGCGCTGATCGTCTCGGCGCGCAATTCGCCGGCCAGCTGCACAAGCTGGGCGTCCGACAGGGGCTTCATGTCGGCGGGCGATTGGATCTTGTCCAAAAGCGGTGTGGCGGGTCGGTTGCTCATGGGCGGCCTTGTTACCTATCCCGCGCGATAACGAAACGCGCCACATCCCGCAAGGTTTCCGCGTCGCTGCCATAGTCGGCGAGAGCGTCGCAGGCCTCGGCCACAAGTTCTTTTGCCAGCCGTTTGGCGCCATCGAGGCCGAGGTGCGAGATGAAGGTCGCCTTTCCCGCATTCGCATCCTTGCCGACCGCTTTGCCCACCGAGGCGGCATCGCCCTCGACGTCGAGAATATCGTCGGCAATCTGGAAAGCGCGGCCGAGCGCATCGCCATAGACTTTGAGCGGCCGAAGATCCGAACGGGCCATGCGCGGCCCTGCCAAAGCCGACCAAGTGATGAGCGCGCCGGTCTTGCCCGACTGGAGCGCCTCAACATCCGCAAGGCTTAGGGGCGATGCTGTGGTTTCAGCGGCGATATCCATCGCCTGCCCACCGACCATCCCGGCCACGCCCGCGGCTTTGGCAAGGTTTCGCGCCAGATCAAGCCGCGCCTCGGCGCTGCATTCCGTTTCCAGGACCAGCTCGAAGGCGAGGGATTGGAGCGCGTCGCCGGCGAGAACCGCCGTGGCCTCGTTCCACTTGCGATGCACTGTCGGGCGGCCCCGGCGCAGATCGTCGTCGTCCATGCACGGCAAGTCATCATGGATCAGCGAATAGGCGTGCAGGGATTCGATCGCGGCGGCGGCAGGAATCGCCGCTCCGGCACCGATGCCGTGAAGGCGAGCCGTTTCCAGCACCAGAAATCCGCGCAGGGATTTGCCGCCCTCAACAGCATAGGACATCGCCCGAGCGACCGGCAGATCAAACTCGGCCAGCGCCGCTTTGACATAGGCGTCAACTGCCAGCGCCGTCTGAGCCAGCGCCTGATCGAGCGGCAGAGGCCTTGCAGCCAACATGATGATTATCCCGCGTCGAGAGGCGCGGTTCCGCTTGGCGCGCCATCAGCACCGAAGGTGATCTTGGCGACCTTCTCTTCCGCCTCTTTCAGCTTGGCCTCGCAGCGCGCCTTGAGCTTGGCGCCGCGCTCGTAAAGGGCAATCGATTCATCAAGCGCGACCTCGCCACGCTCAAGCCGGGCCACCACGGCCTCAAGCTCTTTGATGGCCTGTTCAAACGAAAGCTCTTCGACCGGAATCTCTGTCATGCGGCGCGCTCCTGTAATGTCTTAACGTGTGCGGCCGCGCTATCGGCCAGGGCTTCGAGATCATAGCCCCCTTCGAGAGCAGATACCACGCGGCCCTCACAAACTTCTTCTGCGATGTCGCAGATGCGGCCCGTGACCCATGCGAAATCGGGCGTCTCGAGGCTTATGTTGGCCAAGGGATCGGCGCGGTGGGCGTCGAACCCGGCGGAGACGAGAATCAGTTCGGGCTTGAAGGCGCGGAGGCGTGGAAACACCTGCGCCTCATAGATCTCGCGGAACTCCTTGGAACGGGTGCCAGCCTTCAGCGCGATGTTGAGCACATTGTCATGCTCGCCCGTATCTGATGGATCGCCGGTGCCGGGATAGAGCGGCATCTCGTGCGACGAGATGAACAGAACGCGGGGATCGTCTTGCAGAAGATCCTGTGTCCCGTTGCCGTGGTGCACATCGAAATCGACCACGGCGACCCGTTTGAGCCCGTGATGATCCAGCGCGTGCTTGGCGCCGATGGCGATATTGCCGAAAAGGCAAAAGCCCATCGGCGTTTCGCGCTCGGCATGGTGCCCCGGCGGGCGGATCGCGGCGAAAGCGTTGCCGACCGTTCCACCCAGAACCAGATCAACCGCCTTCACCACCGCGCCCGCCCCACGAAAGGCGGCGGCGAGCGAGCCGGGCGACATGAAGGTATCGGGGTCGAGGGTCACGATATTCTTCTCGGGCGTCTCGGCGCGAATGTTGTCCAAGTGGGCCTTGGGGTGCGCCCGCAGGATATCGGCATCCGCTGCCAAAGGGGCGGAATATCGCTCAAGCGGGATGCCTTCAAGCGCACCGAGCACGGCATCAAGCCGCGCCACCTGTTCCGCGTGGCCGGGTGGCGTGATATGGCCGAGACAATCGGGGTGTGTGATCAATGCGGTTGCCATGACGCATTGGAACAGAAATCCTGAAGCAATCACAAGCGGGGACTTCATGCGCGCGGCCTTGTTCTATCTATTTGCCTTCCTCGGGACCGGCGCTTTGGCGCAGGAGGAGGGCCCTCTCACCAGCCTCTCTCTCGACCTGAACGGCGATGGCCTTGTCGAAGGCTTCACCCTGCTGATCTCAGAGACCGGAGAGGCCGATCTTCAGATCACCAAGACCGGCGGCAATGATATCTATGCCGTGGGGCTGGGCAGCACCGGGCCGGGCGCCGACCAGCCCAAACTTGCTATTCGCGGCGATGGTCAGATCACGATCACCTCGCATCACGATGCGGAAGGACCGATCCGTTGGACCGAGATCCTGACCCTTGGCTTTCCCGACGGGAGCTATCGGATCACCGGCTACAGCTATGTCTGGTGGAGCGAGAACGATCTTGAGATTTTCGGTTTCTGTGAGCTCGACCTTCGCGCAGGAACGGGCGTGATCCAGCAGAACGGCCAGCCTGTCTTCGAACTTCTGACCGAGATCCCCGCCCTGCCGGCAACGATGTGGGCCGCGACCGAGAAGGTCATGCCGATCGACTGCCCCTAGGACAGATCGGGCGCCAGCATATATCCCGCACCGCGCACCGTTTGCAGATAGCGGGGCTGGCGCGGATCATCCTCGATCTTGCGCCGCAGGCGCGTGATCTGAACATCGACGGCGCGCTCCTGCGTCTGCGCGCCCGAATGGCTCAGATCCGCAACCAGCTGTGCGCGGCTCACCGGCTCTGACAGGCGCGCGGCAAAGATTTTCATCAGCTGGCTCTCGGTCGAGGTCAGGCGCACAAGCTCATCGCCGCGCCACATCTCGCCCCGCTCGATATCATAGCGCACCGCGCCAAGATGGATCACCTTCGGACGCACGATGGCGGGCTCGGCCGCCGGACTGCGGCGCAGGATGGCCGCGATCCGCAGGAGAAGCTCTTTGGGCTCGAATGGCTTGCCCAGATAATCGTCGGCTCCCGCTTCGAGGCCGGCGATGCGATCCGAGGTCTCGGCCCGCGCAGTCAGCAGGAGGATCGGCGTTGTGATCCTCTGCCGAAGATCGCGGCAAAGCGAGATTCCGTCTTCGCCGGGCATCATCACATCCAGAACGATCAGATCAAACTCGAGCCCCGAAAGAATGCGCCGCGCGTGTTCGGCGTCGCGGGCGGAAGTTACCAGAAAGCCGCTCTTGATCAGAAACTGCTGCAAAAGGCCACGGATGCGTTCGTCGTCATCGACGATCAGGATGTGGCTTTGGTCGGCGTTCATGCGCCGCGGTCCTTGAGCGTATCGTAGTGGCGGCGCAGATCCTGATCCATCATCGCCTCGAGAACCTGCCGGAAACCTGCCACCGCAATTGGCCCGGCCGCGCGATAGGCGGCCCGCATCCTGTCGCGCTGGGCGTCGGAGAGGGATCGCTCCAGTTCGGCGCCCTTCTGGGTCAGATGCAGATGCCGCTCGCGCTTGTCTTCCTTGCCGACCCGGCTTTCGACCAGACCATCCTCGATCAGTGTCCGCAGGACGCGGTTGAGCGATTGCTTGGTCACCCCGAGGATCGACAGTAGGTTGTTCACTGTCGTGCCGGGGCTGCGGTGGATAAAGTGGATCGCCCGATGATGCGCGCGGCCATATTCCATATCGGCCAGAATCCGGTCAGGATCGGCGGTAAAGCCCCGATAGGCAAAGAACATCGCCTCGATGCCTTTTCTCAGCTGCTCGTCCGTCAGGAAAAGAAGCGACTGGCCGCTCTGGCTTATCGGGTTGTCTGGCATTGAAATTCCTCCGTCTTGCCGCGAGGATAAGTCAGCCTTGTTGACATTCCAAGACTCAACTGTTAGCGAATTTGGGAAATCGCGCAACATTATGTCCGGTGCGGACCTAATTGCGTAACAAATGGAAATTTGAAGGGGATTAAAATGGCTGGTTCCTACGCCGACCGCGACGGCAAGATCTGGATGGATGGCAAGCTGATCGATTGGCGCGATGCCAACGTTCACATCCTCACCCACGCGCTGCACTATGCCTCGTCGGTGTTCGAGGGCGAGCGCTGCTATGAAGGCAAAGTGTTCAAAAGCCGCCAGCATTCCGAGCGCCTGCTCAAGTCGGGCGAGCTGATGGATATGGCGATCCCCTACACGGTTGACGAGATCGAAGCCGCCAAGCGCGCCGTTCTCGATGCCAACGGCCTGACCAACGCCTATCTCCGCGTTGTCGCCTTCCGGGGCGCGGGCGAGGATATGGGCGTCTCGGCCCGCCGCAATCCGATCCGCATGGCCGTGACCGCCTGGGAATGGGGCAGCTACTATGGCGATGCCAAGATGAAGGGCGCCAAGCTCGACGTGGCCAAATGGAAGCGCCCGAGCCCCGAGACCATCCCGACCGCCGCCAAGGCCGCCGGCCTTTATATGATCTGCACCATGTCCAAGCACGCCGCCGAGGCCAAAGGCTGTTCGGATGCGATGTTCTTCGATTATCGCGGCTATGTGGCCGAGGCGACCGGCGCCAACATCTTCTTCGTCAAGGACGGCGAGGTCCATACGCCGCTGCCCGACGCGATCCTCAACGGCCTGACCCGCCAGACCGTGATCCAGATGCTGCGCGACCGCCAGATCAAGGTTCACGAGCGCCACATCCTGCCGTCCGAGCTCGATAGCTTCGAGCAGTGCTTCCTCACCGGCTCGGCCGCCGAGGTGACGCCGGTGGGCCAGATCGGCGACTGGAAATTCGAGGTCGGCGCACTGACCCGCGAAACGGCGGAAGCCTACGACAAGCTCGTTCGCAGCTGATTTCGCCTTGTTAGAGACTGATAGAGGCCGGGCATTGCCCGGCCTTTTCCTTATCCGGAAGGCGTCATCGCCTTGCGCTGCTTGGCGCGTTCAAGCCCGAGGTAGTGCTCGCGCAGGATGATGACGACGCCGGCCGCGATGATGATCGAGGCACCGATCAACATGACCGGAGTCGGCACCTCGCCGAAAATGAAGAAGCCGACACCGATTGCCAGGATCATTGAAGTGTATTCAAACGGCGCGATCACGCTGGCATCTGCCAAGCGATAGCTCGAGGTCAGAAGGATCTGGCCGACGCCACCCAGAAGCCCCGCGATGACCAGAAAGATCGCCTCGCGCGGCGCGGGGATCACCCAGCCCCAGAAAATCGTGATGGTCGAGAGCGCCGATGCCGTGACCGAAAACCAGAAGACGATTGTTGCCGTGCTTTCCGTGGCGACCAGTTTGCGCACAAAGACCTGTGCGAGCGAGGCAAAGAACGCAGCGCCGAGGACGACCATCGCCCCAAGCGCCTCGCGTGTATCGGCGCTTGTTGTGCCCACAGTCAGGCGCGGGGACAAGACAATCAGAACCCCCGCCATGCCAAGCGCCACAGCGCCGAGGCGGTAGACACCGACCTTCTCGTTCAGAAACATCGCCGCGAAGATGACGACGAGAAGCGGCGAGGCATAACCGATGGCCGTAACCTCGGGCAGCGGCAAAAGACCGAGGCCGGCAAAGCCAAGGCCCATCGAGGTTGTCCCGATCAGGCCGCGCCAGAAATGGCCCAAAGGATTGCTCGTCCGAACGCCAAGGTGCAATTCGCGCCGCATCGCCAGCCAGACGACAATGACAGGAATGGCAAAGAAGGAGCGGAAGAAGACAGCCTCACCCGGCGGCACATGGCCGGCGGTTGCCTTGATGAGGCTGGCCATGCCAACGAAAACGCAG